>CANNRV010000004.1 GCA_947508145.1 Comamonadaceae bacterium | reverse complement strand
GCTGTACAAGCTGCGTTCCTTGCCCGTAACTGGGCAGTTGAGTAGCTCAGAGTCCTCAAGCCACTGGCGAAAGGGCTTGTTCCAGTTATCTGGCACAGAGCCATCCGATAGGCGGAAAAGCAGCTTGGGGACTTTTTTCTTTAAAACTTCATCAAGGGTCATGTGGTTCAAGTCCGGACTGAGCTGACGTAGGCGCTCTAGCAGCAGCCAACAACTGTTGTGGGCTACAAAGTTACGTGCGCCGCGTTTGCCGCGTTGTAGACGGAAATGCAGGACGGGCTGTCCGTCACGAACTTCCACGTCAATGTGCCGCCACTCAAGATATTCAGCTTCAGTACCTGGGCGCATGCCAGTCGCAGCCATGAAGGGCACGTAAATAGCCAGCAGCTCTCGGATGACTTTGGTGCGAGCAGTACGCCCATCAGCGATGAACTTAGCTGCGTACTTCATCATGGTTTCCAGCTCTTCGTGGCTGAACTCCGCACGACGGTCACTCTCAGCACCCGTGTTCTTGGTCAGTGGGCGTTCATAGGCGGTCATGTAGCCCCGTTCAACGGCTTCATCAAAGATAAGGTTCAGCGCTGCGTTGTGGTTGTTCTGAGCACTGCCTGAAAGCTCGCGTCCCACCTTGTCACGTCGCCACACATGGAATTCTGAGATCACGGAGGGTTTGATACCGTCCACGTTGTAGGCGCCGTAGAAGGGGATGAGGTACAGCTTGATGGCTGATACATAGTCACGGGCGCTGGGCTTGGCAGTACCGGCAGCTATTTCAGCCTCCAAGCGGTGTAAAACAACCTCAGCCACAGGCTTGAACTTCCTGCTGATAACTGGGCGACCCTCTTCAAGATCGAAGGTGGCTTTCATCCACATACGCTCAGCAATCTTGGCAGCTTCTTTGACGTTGGCTGTGTCAGTGCTGCGGCGGAACCAAGTTTTTAAATTCTCCAGCTTGTAGTGTGCTTGCCACTTTTTACTGTCGTCACGGCGCACCAGCCTAATCAGCTCAGGCTTGACTACGATTGTTTCGTTGCCGGGTGTGCGCATGAACACACTTTAATGTCAAAAAACGAGTAGTGCAACCAGCGGCAGGGCAATGAATTCGTGTAATAACCGTGTAATTAATACTTTAGGTTAAAATCAAGTTGTAAGTGCTTGATTTTAAAAGGGTTTTGGCTCCTCGACCTGGGCTCGAACCAGGGACCTACGGATTAACAGAAAGCCAGGCTGGTCAAAAATCCATATAAATCATAGGCTTACGTGTATTTTTGATAAACGTGTAATAATCCGTGTAATAACCAAAAAGTTTCATAATGTAACTTTCTGGACAAAACACGCAAATTTGCGATCGTCTGCGTCATTATGCAGGTGAAATTTCGAGGCCAGGCTTGGGGCTCGAACCAGTTATGACAGAAGTTTGGTTCTATACGCGGGGCTCGAACTATGTGATTTGAGGAGCCCAGGAATTTAAAACCGTGTCATTTGTCGTGTTATTGGTTTTAGTTTGTAGGCTGTTCATAAGTTACTGCGTCTTTATCGCGCAAATATTTATTCAATCTAATGATCTTTTAAGTTAAGATAATTTAGTCACTGGGGAGTAGTCGCCCTTCGAACTATTCGAAGGGGCTTACGTCAACATACTTGGTCATTGTTTGACCATGGCGTAAGCGGTTTCTAACTTGACAAGACCTTTGACCATGTTGCCTTCGGTTTGGCCGGGGAGGTTGCATGGTCATTGTTTTGTCTGGCTTAGGAATCTCTCTCATGGAAGCTCTATTCATTTCGACTGGTGTTGTTGCCCTTGCTGAAATCGGTGACAAAACCCAACTTCTTGCATTCATTCTTGCAGCACGTTTTAAAAAGCCTATTCCAATAATTACAGGGATATTGGCCGCCACATTAGTTAACCATGGCCTAGCCGGTGCATTGGGCGCTTGGATTACCTCAGTAGTAAGTCCTGAAATCATGCGTTGGGTTCTTGGTGGATCATTCATCTCGATGGCGATTTGGACATTGATTCCAGACAAAATTGAAGAAGAGGAAACTGAAGTAGCGAACCATCTCGGCGTGTTCGGTGCAACTTTGGTAACGTTCTTTTTGGCTGAGATGGGTGATAAAACTCAGATAGCCACCGTGGCTTTAGCTGCCCACTACGCTTCACCTCTGTTTGTTATTGCTGGAACAACATTGGGAATGTTGATAGCAGATGTTCCAGCTGTATTTGTTGGCAATAGGTTTGCAGCCAAGATTCCCATGAGGTTGGTACATTCGGTTGCCGCAGCCATCTTCGCTGTTATGGGTTTACTCACACTCTTTCAAGTAGATAAGTTGTTTTAGTAGTTTCATTGGAAGAAATATGTATTAGTGTTGCGATTGAAATCAGAGTGCTCCTAATTAATTAACAATGGATTCCCTAGTATGAACCGAGATGTCGTTTACGCGCTTTTGGCTGCACTGTTATTTGGTGCCAGCACTCCATTTGCAAAGCTACTGTTGGGTGATGTGGAGCCTGTCATGCTTGCTGGGTTGCTTTACTTAGGCAGTGGCGTCGGTCTTACGTTAATTAGATTAATTCGCGACCGAGGCTTGAACTTCCCCCAACTTGCAATTACAGAATGGACTTGGCTCTTCGGGGTAATTCTTTTTGGTGGAGTACTTGGACCAGTTACCTTACTTTTTGGTTTAAGCAAAACAACGGGTGCAACAGCCTCACTTTTGCTTAATTTAGAAGCTGTACTGACAGCGGTGATTGCGTGGACGGTGTTTAGAGAGAGTGCGGATAAGCGAATCGTGCTGGGTATGGCAGCGATCGTTCTGGGAGGTATCGCCTTGTCTTGGCAAGCAAATGTTGATAACAGCTTGAATTGGCCGGGTCCCGTGTTGATTTCTATAGCTTGTCTTTGTTGGGCTGTAGACAACAACCTTACACGTATGGTTTCAGCTTCAGATGCCTTGTTCATTGCTGGGGTTAAAGGATTAATCGCTGGTACCGTTAACTGTGCACTCTCTTTAGTCCTAGGACTATCTTTGCCGACAGGACTTGTGGTTTTCTCAACCATGACACTTGGATTGATAGGCTATGGCATGAGCCTTGTCCTGTTTGTGTTGGCTTTGCGAGGCTTGGGTACAGCTCGCACGGGTGCATATTTTTCAACAGCACCTTTCATAGGAGCCGCCATATCGGTAGTACTGATAGGTGAGGCAACGGGTTGGTTATTCTGGCTATCGGCTTTCCTGATGGCTGTTGGCGTCTGGCTCCATCTGACCGAGCATCATGAGCATGAACACCATCATGAATCACTTGAACATGAGCACGGTCATATTCACGATCTTCATCACCAACACATTCATGATTTTGAGTGGGATGGACAAGAGCCTCATGATCATAAACATATGCATATAGAGGTGAAACACAAGCACCCACATTACCCAGATATTCACCATCGTCATACCCACTGATTGTTGACTCAATAAAGCATTAATCAGCACGTATTCCTTAGCAATTTCTAACAGAAATTTACGGTGTTCTTTAGTAAATTGATTAATCACCCATGAAAACTCGCATAAATTGTTCAACTGAATTTAGAAAATTAATTGCTTGATGTCCGTATAACTTGACTAAGATCAAGCTGCTATTTACTTTAGTCTGGATACTTGACTTTCATTCATAACCGAAAGAAATCCAGTGAAAAACTTCACATAACGCAGTCTCTCAGTTGGTATTCGTTGTCGCATTGGTAGCTGCCACTTTGACAACGCAGGCACAAACACAAACACAAACGCAAACTGCAATGCCTATGTACGGGGCGCAGTTGATGACCGATGCTGAACGCACGGAATACCAAACCAAAATGCGTTCTTTGAAAACCAAGGCTGAAAAACAAGCCTTCAGAGCGGAGCATCATGAATTGATGAAGACACGTGCCGCTGAAAGAGGTGTGACTTTGCCAGATGCTCCCATGTCGGGTCAAGGTACCCAAGGACACAAAGGTTCTGAGATGGGTGAAGGAATGGCAACGGGTTCTGGCATGGGCCAGGGCAGCGGCGCAAGTGGCGCCGGCAAAGGCGGCAAATAAGTCTGGATGTCAGGCGTCTTGGCCTCGCCAAGCCAACCAGGCGCCTGACAACAACATGCTGATGGCGACAAAGTAAAAAGTGCAGTCAAGGTTGCCGCTCAAGAACGCCACCAAACCGATGCCTGCTGCACCCACGGCGTAGCCAATGTCGCGCCAAAAACGATAAATGCCAATGGCCGAGGCGCGCCAGGCGGGCTCAGCCAAGTCGGCAACGGCTGCACTCAGGTTGGGGTAGAGCATGGCCATGCCTAAGCCGCTTAAAGCCGCAGAAGAAGACCACTCAAAGGCGTTACTCCCAAACGGAAACAAGGCCACACCTAAACCGCAAAGCCACATCCCCATCCAGTTAAGGCGATGCCTGCCAATCACATCTGAAAAATAACCGGTGGCCAATTGCGCCACGCCCCAGGTGATGCCGTAACTGCCTAGCACCCAGCCAATGTCTGTCAGCGGCAGGCCATGTTGGACCAGATACAGCGGCCAAATCATCCACACCAAAGCGTCGACAAACTTCTCCACCAGACCGGCTTGACTGAGCGCCATCATTCGAGTGTCGCGCCAACTCATCAATGCAAAAATCTCTCGGGTACTCAATGGCGCAGCACCCGATGCAGGCGTTTGAGAACTGTGCAATTGGTTCCAAGGCTGGCTTTCAACCACAGCAAACATTGCAAGCAACGTGCCCAGCGAAATCACGGCGGCACCAAACCACAGCAGACCAGCGCGTGCGCCCAACCATGTGGCTGCGTAGCCGGTGGCAATGCCGGCCAACGCCACGCCCACATAACCCGAGAACTCATTCAAGCCAATTACCCAGCCGCGCTGTTGGGGTTGCGTGAAATCAAGCGCTGAGGTTTGGGTCATAGACCAGGTCAGGCCTTGGTTGATACCGAGCAGCAAAGTGGCTAAAACAATCGCATTCCAACTGGTACTGAAATAAATCAATATCGGAATGGGTAAGGCCACCAGCCAACCCAAAAGCAACACCTTCTTTCGACCGTGTTCTTCAGCACGTCGACCGGCGACAAAATTCATACCGCCTTTGACCACGCCAAAAGCCACTACGAAAGTGACCAGCAATAAGAACGAACCGCGTGGCACGCCAAATTCTTGTTCTGCCAACGCGGGTACGACGTTGCGCATCATGCCCACCGTCATACCCACCAACAGCACTTGCAAGAGTTGCTGCACCACTTGATGTAAGTTGTGGCGAATGCCCAGTTGCAAGCGCTTCATGCTGTGTTCAGCGCTGCTGAATAACTTCCGGCGTCAGCGCTTGTATGGCTTGGTAGTTGGTCAAAAACACGCGGCCGTGCAAATGCTGCAAGAACTCAGTTTGCTTGAGTTTGTCCATCACCGGACCTTTGATCTCTGAAAAATGCAGGGCGATGCCCGAATCTTTCAAGCGGCTGGCAATGGCTTCCAAACTCTCCAGTGCACTGGCATCAATATCGTTCACCGCAGAGCACTGCAGCAACACGTGCTCCAGGGCTGGTCGTGCAGCCGCCTCGGCATTGATGCGGTCTTCCACCCCTCGTGCGTTGGCGAAGAACATGCTGGCATCCACGCGCAGACAAACCAGTTTGGGGCTGACCAAGACATCGTGGCGCAACACATTTCTAAAGTATTCCGTGTTGGGTACCAGGCCCACCGTGGCAATGTGCGGGCGGCTGGCACGGAACAAAAACAGTGCCAAGGACACCGCCACGCCCATGACCAAACCGCTTTCCACACCTACCAACAGTGTCGCGAGCAAAGTGGTGGCCACGGCCAGAAAGTCTAATTTTGAGAAACGCCAAGTGGATTTCAAAATGCCAAAGTCCACCAATGACAACACGGCCACGATGATGGTTGCCGCCAGTGTGGCTTGCGGCAAATAGTAAAGCGCAGGAGTTAAAAACAGTGACGCCAAGGTGATGCCTACTGCAGTGAATACACCTGCTGCCGGGGTGACAGCACCTGCGTCAAAGTTGACCACCGAGCGTGCGAAACCACCCGTCACCGGAAAGCCGCCCGTGAATGCCGCTGACAAATTGCTGGCACCTAAAGCCACCAACTCCTGGTCGGGTTCAATCCGCTGACGGCGTTTGGCGGCCAAGGTTTGGCCCACCGACACAGATTCCACAAAACCGACCACGCTGATGAGCAACGCAGGAACCAACAACTCTTGCCACAAAGCCAAATCCCACAAAGGGGCGGTGATGGGTGGCAAACCTTGCGGCACAGTACCCACCAGTTTCATGCCTTGGCCTTGCCAATCTAGCGACCATGCCAACACGGTGGTCAGAGCAATCGCCACCACCGGGCCCGCTTTGGCCAGCACGTCGGCGAGTTTGGGTTTCAAACCTGCCGAGATGAGCAAAGGCTTTAAGCCCTTGCGCACCCAAAACAAAAACGCCGTGGCCATGATGCCAACGATCAGTGTCAGCAGGTGAGTGTTAGCTGCCTGATGAACCAAGGCCAACAACAGGTCTACAAAGTGATGCCCCTCGGCTTTCACGCCCATGAGGGTTTTGAGTTGGCTCAGCGCAATCAGCAAACCCGAAGCGGAGATGAAACCTGAAATGACCGGGTGGCTCAAAAAATTGGCCAGAAAACCCAAGCGCAGCAAACCCATGAGCATCAACATGCCGCCGGACAAAAACGCCAGCGTAATAGCGACTTGCCAATAGGCGTGCGTACCCGCAGCGGCGTGTTCGGCCACGGCGGCGGCGGTCATGAGAGACACCACGGCCACGGGACCCACGGCTAACACGCGACTGCTGCCCAGCACTGCATACAGCAGCAAAGGCGCGACGCTGGCATACAAACCCACCTCTGGCGGCAGCCCCGCCAGCAAGGCATAAGCCAGGCTTTGCGGGATCAGCATGATGGTGACGATCAGTGCTGCCACCGCGTCGTTGGTGAAGGTTTCGCGGTTGTATTGGCGGCCCCAATCTAGCAGGGGGACAGAAGGAAGCCAGCGTGAAATAGTGGACATCAGCCCACCATTTCAGGTTGCGCCATCCATTCACGGCCTTTGAGCATGGCTTCCCAATAAATAGGGGGAAGGATGCGTTCCTTTAAATACCAGGCCAAAGCGGAAGGCTTGGTGCCGTCGATCAACCAGGAAGGGAAGCTAGGGGCCAGCTTGCCGCCGTAGGTGAACTCGGCGAGCACAATCTTTCCGCGCTCGACTGTCAAAGGGCAGGAACCGTAACCGTCGTACTTGGCTTCACCTTGCAATTGCCCCATAGCTACCAACAGATTGTGTGCAACCACCGGCGCTTGTTTGCGTGCCGCCGCAGCGGTTTTGGCGTTGGTGGTGTTGGCCGCATCGCCCAACGCGAACACGTTGGCATACGTTTTGTGGCGCAGGCTGGACGGGTCGACATCGACCCAACCGGCGGCATCTGCAAGGGGGCTGACACGCACAAAGTCGGGGGCTTTTTGGGGCGGCACCACATGGATCATGTCGAAGTCACGCACCACTTTTTCTTTGCTGCCATTGGCTAGGTTTTTCATGAACGTCGCTTTGTGTGCTGGGCCATCCACGGCCACCAAGGTTTCACCAAAGTTCAGGCCGATGCGGTATTTCTTCACATATTCCATGAGGGCGGGCACATAGTCGGCCACGCCAAACAACACCGCACCTGCATTGCAAAATTGGATGTCGATGTTGTTCAACACACCTTGGCGGGTCCAATGGTCGGCCGATAAGTACATGGCTTTTTGCGGCGCACCAGCACATTTGATGGGCATCGGTGGCTGGGTGAACAGCGCTTTGCCGCCTTTCAAGTTTTGCACCAGCTCCCAGGTGTAGGGGGCCAGATCGAAACGGTAATTGGAAGTCACACCGTTGCGACCCAATGTTTCATTCAACCCTTCAATGCCTTGCCAGTCCAGCTTCAAGCCGGGGCACACCACCAACTGCTTGTACTTCACCACACGGCAACCTTCCAAAATAATTTGGTTGTTATCCGGTTCGAATGCGGCCACAGCCGCCTTGATCCAACTCACGTCGGTGGGAATGACAGAGGCCATCGTGCGGGCCGTTTCACCGGGTTTGAAAATGCCGCCGCCCACCATGGTCCAGCCTGGTTGATAGAAATGGGCATCTGCAGGATCGATGATGGCAATGTCCAGCAAAGGACTGCGGGCTAACAAACTCGACGCTACTGAAATGCCTGCAGCACCGCCGCCGACAATCACCACATCGTGACTGGCATCGGCTTGGTCGGTCGGGGTTTTGCCGCCATTGGCGATACGTTGCACCAAGGCCTTCATGTCAAAGCCCACTTTTTGCGAGGCTTCCAAAATCTGCGGCAGAGGTGTGACACCCGCTTGCGACAAAGCCCACATGGTGGTCGAGCGCATACCGGTTCGGCAATAAGCCAACACAGGGCCGGGCATGACTTGTAGCAATTGACCAAAAGATTTGCCATCGGCATCCGTGACCTTTCCTGACTCAGCCGGCAGGTATTTCGCCTCTATGCCGAATTGCTTGGCCGCATTTTCAATTTCTTGAAAACCAGGTTGATCAGGGCCTTCACCATCCGGGCGGTTGCAAATAATGGCTTTGAAACCTGCGTCCGCCACAGCTTGCATCTCAGAAACCAAGATTTGGGGGCTGATAGAAAGGTGAGAGGTGAGTGCTTTGATGTCCATGATGGTTCCAATCGTGAGGTTCAGGCTGCGTTCAATTTGGCTTTGCGGGGGGCGTGGACAAAACGGTCCATCAATTCAAAGCCCAACATGCCGACCAACATGGCCAACACGAACACAAGCGCTTTAGGCTGGCCATCGGCCATAGAAACCAGCGCAGGACCCGGACAAAAACCGGCCAAGCCCCAACCGGCACCAAACAGCAAACTGCCGATCACCAAAGGTTTGTCCATGCGGTTGGTGGTAGGTAGGCGTAAAACGCCACCTAAGAAAGTGGTTGTGCGTTTTTTTGCAACCGTAAAGGCAAAAAAGCCCACCATGATGGCGCCGCCCATCACCAGTGCGAGAGAAGGGTCCCAAGTGCCGAACAAATCTAAAAATCCGATGACTTTGCCGGGATCGGTCATGCCCGAAAGCATCAAACCCATGCCGAACAATAGGCCAACGCTGAATTCAGCGACGCGGTAAAGATGGTTTTTATGAAGCATGTATTTTCCTTAGATGACAAAGAGATGGCGCATGACGTAGACCATGGCAAAACCCGCACCCATGAACGACATGGTGGCCAGCAAAGAGCGGGGCGATAAACGGGACAAACCGCAAACACCGTGACCACTGGTGCAGCCTGATGCGTAACGTGTGCCAATGCCGACAAGCAATCCGGCGGCGACGACCATCCAGTCTGTGGCACCGATGCGGGGTTCAGTGATGAATTGGGCGGGTACAACGGCGTGGAACACCGTAGGCGCTGCAAACAATCCCAACATGAATGCGATTCGCCACGTGGTGTCACCGGCTTTAGGGGGCAACAAGCCGCCTAAGATGCCGCTGATTCCCAAAATGCGTCCGTTGATCAGGATAAAAATGGCTGATGCCACCCCCAAAATAATGCCGCCGGTCAGAGAGGCGAAGGGTGTGAAATGTGTCCAATCGATATTCATGTGTTGTCTCCTGCGTTGGGCCCACAAAATTGTTCGAACAAAACGTTCATGACTGCCAGCGCTTGGGGGCTAGCGATCTGGTAATAGATGTTTTTGCCATCGCGGCGGGTGGTCACCAACTCTTCTTCACGTAATACGGTGAGTTGTTGCGACAGGGTAGGTTGAACAATGCCTAGTATTTCTTCCAACTCACCGACCCGTTTTTCGCTTTGAGATAACTGGCACAGCAGCATCAAGCGGTCGGGGTTGGAGAGAACTTTCATGAGTCGGCAAGCATTTCCTGCCGATGCTTTCATTTTTTCAAGGTCCAAGGTGGAGGTGTCCATGGGCGGTTTTCCTGGCTGTTTTGAAGAAGATGTGAAAAGTATATTGACAAACAAAATATTTGTCAATATATTATCAGAAATCTAATTCAAAAGGAGTTTGTGATGACAGCAGCCCATATCAACCCGCAAGTCCACGGCATTTTTGACCCCGCCACCTGGACAGTGACTTATGTCGTTTTTGAAAAACCAGGCTCGGCCTGCGCCATCATCGACTCGGTCATGGACTACGACCCCAAGTCGGGCCGTACCAGTCACAAGTCAGCGGACAAAGTCATTGAATTCGTCAAATCGAATAATTTGAAGCTTGAGTGGATTTTGGAAACCCATGCCCACGCCGACCACTTGAGCGCTGCGCCTTACCTGAAAGCGCAACTCGGCGGCAAAACCGCCATCGGTGACCACATCGGTGGCGTGCAAAAAGTGTTCAAAGGTATTTTCAACATGGAAGCTGAATTCAAGCCTGATGGCTCACAGTTTGACCATTTGTTTGCGGACGGTGAAGCCATTCATGTGGGCGGCTTGACGGGTCACACCCTGTTTGTCCCGGGCCACACACCGGCTTGCGTGGCGTATCAGTTTGGCGATGCGGTGTTCGTCGGCGACACCTTGTTCATGCCCGATGTGGGCACCGCACGTTGCGACTTTCCCGGTGGTGACGCCAAAACTTTGTACGCCTCTACCCGCAAGATTCTGAGTTTGCCGCCTGAGACCCGTTTGTTCATGTGCCACGACTATCCGCCCAGTGACAGACCGGTTGCGTTTGAGACCACCGTTGCCGAGCAAAAAGCCAAAAACATACACGTGCATGACGGCATCAGCGAAGCGCAGTTTGTCGAGATGCGTACCCAGCGCGACGCCACCTTGGAAATGCCGGTGCTGATACTGCCTGCGGTGCAAATCAACATCCGTGCCGGAGAGCTGCCGCCCAAGGAAGATAACGGCATTGCCTATGCCAAGATTCCTTTAAACGCGCTGTGAACATGACTGGATTCGCCTATCCCCAAGAGATGTGGAACAAGCGCTTTTCCACGCCCGACTATGTGTTTGGTGAGGAGCCCAACGCCTTTATGGTGTCCCAAGCCGCATTGCTGGGAAAGGGCCATGCACTGGCTTTGGCCGATGGCGAAGGGCGCAACAGCGTCTGGTTGGCCAAGCAAGGCTTCACCGTGGACGCGTTTGACTTTTCAGCGCCGGCCATCGTCAAAGCCCGGGCATTGGCTGAAAAGCACCAAGCGAATGTGAATTTCACCTGCAGCGACTGGCAGTCTTTCGATTGGCCCACGGCACATTACGACTTGGTGGCGGGCATCTTTTTTCAATTTGCCACACCTGATGAACGCTCTGAACTGTTTCAAAAAATCAAAGACTGTTTGAAACCAGGTGGCGTGTTGGTGATCCAAGGTTATGGCAAAAACCAACTGACCTATAAAACTGGTGGCCCCGACAAGATTGAGCACCTGTATGACGAAGACCTGTTGAGACAAGCCTTTGCAGGGTTTGAAGTTCAGGTTTGTGAAACCTATGAAACCAGCATCACCGAGGGCGCAGGCCACAGTGGCATGTCGGCTTTGGTGGGATTCGTCGCGAGGAAACCATGACCGACAGCAATGTTCAAAAAATGCACTTGGTATGTCCGCACTGCAACGCCACCAACCGCGTGCCTGCTGACAAATTGCAAGCCGAGTTGAACTGCGGCAATTGTCACGCCTCATTGTTGAATGCACGACCCGACAACCTGGGTGAGACAGCGTTCAATGCCCAGTTGGCCAAAAGTGAATTGCCCATGGTCGTGGACTTTTGGGCACCTTGGTGCGGCCCTTGCCGAATGATGGCGCCAGCCTATGAAAAGGTCAGCCAAGACATGCAAGGCCAAGCTCGCTTTGTGAAAGTCAATACCGAGGACGAGCAAAACCTGGCGGCCAGGTACAGCATTCGCAGCATTCCTACTTTGGCGCTTTTTGCGGGTGGCCGTGAAATTGCCAGACAGCCTGGGGCGATGTCGGCCCCCGATTTGGCGCGTTGGGTCAGCGCTGCGTTGCTCAAGGTTTAAACAGACCCATCACCTTTCAAGGAAATACCATGAATCAAAACGTTGGCGGCATCGACCGCGCTCTTCGCATCATCGCCGGATTGGCGCTGATCATTTTGGCGGCTACTGGCGTGCTGGGGCCATGGGCGTGGCTGGGCGTGATTGTGTTGGTCACCGGTGTCGTGGGCATTTGCATGCCTTACGCACTGTTTGGTTTCAGCACCTGCGCTATCAAAACCCATTCCGAAACACCTGCAGAATGAGATAAAACATGGACGCTCTTGATCCCGTTGTGCTGGCGCGCCTGCAGTTTGCAGCGAATGTCACTTT
This sequence comes from Comamonadaceae bacterium, assembly GCA_947508145.1. Lineage (GTDB taxonomy): Bacteria > Pseudomonadota > Gammaproteobacteria > Burkholderiales > Burkholderiaceae_C > Limnohabitans. The sequence continues at coordinate 20,978 of CANNRV010000004.1, read as the reverse complement.
TCATATTTTGTTTCCCACCATCAGCATAGCCATGGGCTGGTTTTTGTTGTTTTTCAAAACCCGCTTAGTGGCGACCGGTGAGCAGCATTGGATGGACGCCTACCAGTTCTGGATCAAGATTTTTGCCCTGACCTTTGCACTGGGTGTGGTCAGTGGCATCACCATGAGTTTCCAGTTTGGCACCAATTGGCCAGGATTCATGAATACCGTGGGCAATGTGGCGGGGCCATTGCTCGCTTATGAAGTGCTGACAGCTTTCTTTTTGGAAGCCACATTTTTGGGCATCATGTTGTTCGGGCGCGGACGTGTGAGCGAAGGCGTGCACACCTTGGCCACTTGGCTGGTGGCCTTGGGTACCACCGCTTCAGCATTTTGGATTTTGGCGCTCAACTCTTGGATGCACACACCGGCTGGCTACGAGATGATCAATGGTCAAGCCCATGTCACCAGTTGGTTCGAGGTCATTTTCAATCCGTCTTTCCCCTACCGCATGACGCACATGCTTTTGGCCTCGGGCTTGACGGGTTCTTTTTTGCTGGCAGGCATCAGCGCCTACCGTTGGCTGAAAAACGACCGCGCCAAAGATGTCATGGCCGCGTTGCGCACCGGTGTGTTTGTGGCTGCTGCTTTGATACCTGTGCAAATACTGGTGGGCGATATGCACGGTTTGAATACCTTGCACCACCAACCCGCTAAGTTGGCAGCGATGGAAGGTATTTGGGAGACACAGCAAGGTGTGCCTGCCGTGTTGTTTGCGATTCCTGACCAAGCCACGCAATCCAACAAATTTGAAATTGCTATTCCCAAATTGGCGTCTTTTTACCTGACTCACGATTGGAACGGCGAGGTCAAGGGCATCAAGGACTTTGCCGAGCATCCACCTGTGGGACCTGTGTTTTGGGCGTTTCGCATCATGGTCGGTGTGGGCCTGCTGATGCTGGCCGTCAGTTGGTTTGCCAGTTACGAGTTGAAATTCAAAAAAATCATGTCCAAACGTACCGCCATGGTCTTGGTGGCTATGACATTTGCGGGGTGGGTGGCCTTGGTTTCCGGCTGGTATGTCACTGAAATAGGTCGCCAACCTTGGCTGGTGTATGGGTTGCTAACCACGGCGCAAGCCGCTTCCCAAGTGCCTCCAGCCAACATCGCTCTGTCCTTGGCGATGTACCTCACGCTCTACGCAGCGCTCTTGTCTGCCTATGTGTCGGTGGTGTTTTACCTGGCCAGAAAAGCTGTCAACGGTGGGGCGGAGTCCAGTGCCAACATGAAAGGACTGAGTCATGTCTGAGTTCGGTGTGGATTTGACTAGCCCAAGCGGTTGGCTGCCCCTGGTGTTTGCCTTGGTCATGGCGCTGTCCATGTTGGCCTACGTTATTTTGGACGGATACGACTTGGGTGTAGGTGCGTTGCTCGACAGCGCCGACACGCTGGATCACAAAGACACCATGATCGCCAGCATTGGCCCATTTTGGGATGCGAATGAAACCTGGTTGGTGTTGGGTGTGGGCGTATTGCTGGTGGGGTTTCCCATGGCACATGGTGTGATTTTGGGCGCTTTGTACCTGCCGGTTGCGCTCATGCTGGTGGCCTTGTCGCTGCGTGGCGTGGCTTTTGACTTTCGGGTCAAGGCCAAAGCGCATCACCGGCCCTTGTGGGACAAAGCTTTTTACATTGGCTCCCTGCTGGCATCTTGGTCGCAAGGATTCATGTTGGGTCAACTCATACTTGGATTCAATCACGACACAGCGGCTTATGTATTCAGCGCCTTGATCGGTTTTTGCTTGGTGTTTGCCTACCGTCTACTGGGTGCGAGCTGGCTGATCATGAAAACCGAAGGCCTTTTGCAACTCAATGCCGTGCGTTGGGCTAAAAACAGTCTGTGGTTGACTGCTGCAGGCGTGCTGGCTATTTCCATCGCCACGCCATGGGTCAGTCAGCGCATTTTTGACAAGTGGTTTAGTTTTCCCAATTTGCTGATGCTCTTGCCCATTCCCGCCGTGACATTGGCTTTGTTTGTTGTCATTGGACGCAGTTTGTCGCGCCTGCCCACACGGTTCGCGCAAGGCAATCAATATGGAGCTGGGGTTCCTTTTGCAAGTACGGTGGGTGTGTTCTTGCTTTCGTTTTATGGTTTGGCTTACAGCTTGTTCCCTTGGCTGGTGATCGACAAACTCAATATCTGGCAAGCCGCTAGTTCGCCCGAAGCCTTGTTGGTGATTTTCTATGGCGTGGTGGTGGTGTTACCCGTGATCATTGGGTATACCGTTTTTGCCTTCCGTGTGTTTTGGGGTAAGTCCACCCATCTGAGTTACTAAAGTTTTGAAAGACGTACATGGCCTATACACAGAAATTTCAACAGATGGCAGATACCGCCATGGCGCAAGTGCAGAGTGTCTTGCCAGATCAAGTGGATGCGCTGCTGGTGCAGGGCGCGGTGGCGCTGGACATACGTGACAAAGAAGAGCATGACGCCGACCATTTGGCGGGCTCGATGCATGTGAGTCGCGGCAAGTTGGAAATGAACATCGAGGGTGTGTTGCCCGACTTGAATACCACCGTGCTCTGTTACTGTAATGCCAACAACCGTGGCGCTTTGTCCGCCAACACCTTGCGACAAATGGGCTATGTCAACGCCCGTTACATCGCCGGTGGCTTGAAGGCTTATCGAGCTTTGGGCTGACTTATGCAATACAAGCGCCAAGACTGGCTGCTTGGTTTAATGAAAATTGCTTTGTGGGCTGTGTTCCTGTGGGCGCCTTTAACAAAAGCTGCTGAAACCCCTAACACCTGCTTGGTTTGTCCCATTGAGCTTCAGCCTCAGGTCTTCTTTGTCCAGGGATTGGCCGCCTTGGGCAGTTCGGCCAACCGCAATTTCATCTCCAATGCAGGCTTTGTCATCACCCATGACAGGGTGGTGGTGATCGATGCCCTGGGCTCGCCCGATTTGGCTAGGCAGTTATTGGCAGAAATCAAGAAACGCACCTCCTTGCCTGTGACCGATGTCATCGTCACCCACTTTCACGCCGACCATATTTATGGCTTGCAGGTGTTCAAAGCGGCTGGCGCTCGCATATGGGCCCATGAAGCAGGCAAAAACTACCTTCATTCAGAAACTGCGCAAGCACGTTTGGCCGCGTCCCGTGTGGACTTGGCACCTTGGGTGGATGCACAAACGCAATTGGTGTTTGCTGATGAATGGCTGACTGCTGACCGCTCATTGAACTTGGGTGGCGTGTCGTTTCAACTCATGCATCTGGGCCCTGCCCATTCCTTGGAAGACTTGGTGGTGTATCTGCCTCAGCAACAGGTGCTGTTCGCAGGTGACTTGATGTTTCGCCAACGTGTGCCCTTTGTGGGTCAGGCTGACAGCCGACATTGGCAACAAGGCTTGAAATCTTTGTCATTCTTGAACGTCCAGTGGGCTGTCCCTGGCCATGGGCCTGCTACTCAAAACTTCACACAAGACCTGCAACGCACGCTGGAGTATTTGCAATATTTACGTACCAGCATGTCACGGGCACTTGACGAGGGCTTCTCGTTTGAAGAGGCCTATGAGGGCACCGATTGGTCTAGATTTTCAAATTTACCTCTTTTTAAGTATGCTAACCGCATGAATGCCTTCAATACCTATCTGCTTATGGAACAAGAGAGTTTGAAATAACTCTAAAACATAGGGTTTTCACTAGGATTCATTCGATTAAAGAAGTTATATATTATTCATAGTTAATTTATAAATTTACATTTAAGGAAAACTGATGTGAATAAATTGCCCGGTCAAATTCTCAAAGCACCTGAGCATTTTTTGTCTCAGCAAGATATTCAGACAGTGAAGATGCAGACGCCTCAAGGCCGCCGTGATTTCCTCAGCAGAGCCTTTGCCGCTGCTGCCGGCATAACTGCCACTGCAACTGCTGTGGCCCAAGCTTCCCCCGAAGGCGACCCCAACATTTTGAACCTGCCTGCCCACGCAACTGGTTTGGGGCAGGGCGTTGCTTCTCCTGCCTATGGAAATCCTTCTAAATTTGAAGTGAACTTGCAACGTCGGCAAAGCCCAGGCTTGACCCAAACCACACAAGCTTCTGTGTCGTTTGCGCCCTTGCAATCCTTGTTTGGCATCGTTACCCCCAGTGGTTTGCATTTCGAACGACATCATCAAGGTTGGTGGGACATCGACCCCACCAAACACCGCTTCATGGTTAATGGTTTGGTGAAAACACCCAAGGTGTTCACCATGGACGACTTGATGCGGTTGCCTTCGGTCTCGCGTTTTCACTTCATCGAGTGCGGTGCCAACTCCGGCATGGAATGGGGCAATGTCGCTGTTCCCACGGTGCAATACAGCCACGGCATGTTGTCGTGCAGCGAGTTCACCGGCGTGCCGCTGATCACTCTTTTGGAACACTGCGGCGCAGACTTGAAAGCCGGGCAGTTTGTGTTGGCCGAAGGCGGTGATGGCTCATCCATGACCCGCACCATCCCCATGAGCCTCATCAAATCAGGTGAAGTGATGGTGGCCTATGGCCAAAACGGCGAAATGCTTAGACCTGAAAACGGCTACCCCTTGCGCTTGGTGGTGCCTGGTGTGCAAGGTGTGAGTTGGGTCAAGTATTTGCGCCGCATTGAATTGGGTGACAAGCCCTACGGCACCAAGGATGAAGCCATTCATTACATTGATTTGCTGCCCGATGGCACGCACCGCCAATACAGCGGCATACAAGAGTGCAAGAGCGTGGTTACCACTCCCTCTGGCGGTCAAAGCTTGATGGGCAAAGGTTTTTACAACATCACTGGTTTGGCATGGTCAGGTCGCGGCGCTATCAAGAAAGTGGATGTATCGTTTGATGGCGGCGTCAATTGGAAGCCAGCGCGCTTGGAGTCGCCGGTGCTTAGCAAATGTTTGACGCGTTTCAACATGGATTGGGTTTGGGATGGCAAGCCGTCCATCATTCAAAGCCGCGCCACGGATGACACAGGTTTTGTTCAACCCTCCATTAAACAGTTGCGTGAAGTAAGGGGCACACGTTCGATTTATCACAACAACGCGATTCAATCATGGCTGGTGCAAGAAAGTGGTGAGGTGAAAAATGTACAAGTCGCTTGATTCAGCCATGAACACACTCAAGTTCAGCGTGTTGCTCTTCGCCTGCGTGACAACGGCACAGGCCCAGCAGAACTTCCAGGGGATTGGCCGCGCCGCCACGCCTTCCGAAGTGGCCAAATGGGACATTGATGTGCGCCCCGATTTCAAAGGTTTGCCCAAAGGTGAAGGCTCGGTGGCTCAAGGACAGGATGTGTGGGAAGCCAAGTGCTCAAGCTGTCACGGCATCTTTGGTGAGTCCAATGAAGTGTTCAATCCTTTGGTCGGCGGAGTGCAAGCTGATGATGTGAAAACAGGACGAGTTGCCAAACTCAACGACAAGTCCTTTCCTGCGCGAACCACCTTCATGAAAGTGGCGAGCGTCTCCACCGTGTGGGACTACATCAACCGGGCCATGCCATGGAATGCACCCAAAACACTCAGCACCCATGAGGTCTATGCCGTCACAGCTTATTTGCTGAACCTGAGCGGCATCGTGGAAGACAGCTTTGTGCTGAATGAAAAAACCATAGTTCAAGCACAAGAACGCATGCCCAACCGCAACGGAATGACCACACAGCACTACATGTGGGCAGGTCCTGAAATGGGCGGTACAAATAAGCCCGACACGGCCAACACCGCCTGTATGAAAAATTGCGTGACAGATGTCAAGGTCACCTCGATGTTGCCCGACTTTGCGCGTGATGCACATGGCAACTTGGCTGATCAAAACCGCTTGGTGGGTCAGCAAAAGGGCGTTAATACGCTGCGCACAGCCGCCACTGGCACTGGTTCAAAAGTAGCTGCACCTGCCAAAGATACCCCCAAAGGCCCCAACGATGCTGTCATGGGCTTGTTGCAAGCCAACAATTGTTTGGCCTGTCATGGCTTGGACAAGAAGGTGGTAGGTCCCGCCTTCAGCGATGTTGCCAACAAGCACAACGGTAAGTTGGACTACCTGACCAACAAAATTTTGTCGGGCGGATCAGGTGTTTGGGGAAACATCCCCATGCCTGCACAAACCCTCAAACCTGCTGACGCCAAAGCCATCGCCGAATGGTTGGCGGGCGGCGCCAAACCCTGAACTTCAACAAGGAGAAATGAAATGCAAACACGTCGCGATGCACTCAAACGCAGCTTTGCGGTTGTAAGCCTGATGATGGGCGCTGGCATGCTGCCCGAATTGGCGCAGGCCTTTGAAAAATCAGCTTTCGATGCCAAAACCATGGCAGATGTTTTCAAAGCATTGGGTTTGCCCATGCCCACCGAAAGCAAGGATGTTGGTTTGACCGCACCAGACATTGCCGAAAACGGCGCGGTGGTGCCGATGGCGGTGCAAACCAGTTTGCCTGGTGCCAAAAAAATGCTGCTGTTGGTGGAAAAAAACCCTTCTCCATTGATTGCGCAATTCAATGTCAATCCATCGGTGGATGCCAATTTCCAAACTCGCGCAAAGATGGGTGAGTCCTGCGATGTTTACGCAGTGGCGGTAATGGCAGATGGCAAAACCTTTTTTGCTAAAAAAGAAGTCAAGGTCACGCTTGGCGGTTGCGGCGGTTAAGCATTCATCAAATCAAGGAGAAACAACATGGCAGATCCAATGCGCATTCGTGCACAAGTGGCAGGTGACAAAATCAATGTTCGTGTGTTGATGAGCCACGAAATGGAATCAGGTCAACGCAAAGACGCTAATGGCGCAATCGTCCCTGCTTGGCACATCCAAGACGTCACCGCCACCCACAACGGCCAACCCGTTTTTTCTGCCGAGTTGGGCCCCGGTGTGTCTAAAAACCCATTCTTGCAGTTCACCATCAAAAACGGCAAAGCTGGTGACAAAGTGGCCGTGACTTGGAAAGACAACAAGGGTGACACCCGCTCTGATGAAGCCACGGTGTCTTGACATGAAACGCCTGTCCGTTTCCTTGACCTCAGTGGCCATGGTCTTTGCTGCTACAACGGCATGGGCCCAAAAATCTGCATCCGATGGCATCGCCGAGTACCGCGCCATGTTGCAAGACGGCAACCCTGCCGATTTGTTTGAGGCCAAAGGCGAAGACCTTTGGAAACAAGCGCGTGGTCCGAAAAAAACAACGCTGGCCCAATGCGATTTGGGCAAAGGACCTGGCCAAGTGAAGGGGGCTTGGGTGGAACTACCGCGTTATTTTCCGGACACCCAAAAAGTGCAAGACCTGGAGTCAAGGCTTCTGACCTGTATGGAAACATTGCAAGGCTTTGATGCCCAAGAAATCCGCAACACGCCTTACGGCAAGGGAGAGCAGACCACCATCACAGCGTTAGCCACATGGGTGGCGGCTGAGTCCAAAGGCCTGCGATTCAACTTACCCCAAGCACATGCTGAAGAAAAACGCATGTTCGAACTGGGCAAAAAGTTGTTTTACTTCCGCTCTGGCACCCATGATTTCGCCTGTGCCACCTGTCACAGCCAAGACGGCAAGCGCATTCGCCTGCAAGACCTACCCAACCTGACAACCGCTGCGGGTGCAGGCATGGGGTTTGGCGCTTGGCCGGCTTACCGCGTGTCCAATGGTCAGATGTGGAGCATTCAATTGCGCTTGAACGATTGCTACCGACAACAACGGTTTCCTTATGCCGTGTTTGGCAGCGATGTCAGCACCGCCTTGGGTGTCTACTTGGGCGTGACTGCTAAAGGTGTTGAAACCATCGCACCCGCCATCCGTCGTTGATGTTCAAAGGAATTACATTGAAAACATTCCCTATCCCAATCGTGACTTTGTTGGCTATGACCCTGGGCTTGGCGTCATGCGCCACCACCACCATGAAAAGCAGCAAATACCTTGAAGAAGTTCAACCGGTTTTGGCGGCGTCTTTCCGCGCTGAAGGGCAAGCTGGCATGGACAGGCTGACCCCAGACGAGGCCAATCGTTTATGCAGTCAATCCGAGTATGAGGGCAAGCCTTTGTCAGATAAGCAGACTGAACAAATACGCAATGACAACTTCAAGACCATCAAGTGGCCAAGCAACGGTCAGTTCATCGGCGACTACACGCAAGGTGAAATCATTGCCCAAGATGGTCGGGGCAAAACTTGGTCGGACAAAGAAGGTTCGGTCAATGGCGGCAATTGCTACAACTGTCACAAGATCAGCAATACTGAAATTTCCTACGGGACATTGGGCCCCAGTCTGTACAACTACGGCAAGTTGCGTGGTGTCTCTGATGTGAACAGCCCCACCTCTAAGCCCATCGTTGAATACACATGGGCCAAATTGTGGAATGCACGGGGCTATAACGCTTGCTCCAACATGCCGCGATTCGGCCACAACGGCATCCTGACCGAGACACAGTTGCAGCACCTGATGGCGTTGTTGCTTGATCCTAAATCCCCCGTGAACCAGTAAGCAGGCAACGCTATGAATTTGACCAAACGTGAATTTTTACAAGTACTGGGTGCTGGCATCGCCGGTGGCATGCCTATGGCCAGCTTTGCGCAAAAAGACGCTGCCGATGCTGAAGGCTTGTACGACATGCCACGTTTTGGTCAAGTGTCTTTTTTGCACATGACCGATTGCCATGCGCAACTCCTGCCTGTTCATTTTCGCGAACCCACCATGAATTTGGGCTTGGGATCCATGAAAGGGCAGTTACCTCACTTGGTAGGCGCTGAACTGCTTAAAGCCACAGGCGTCAAACCCAACACTGCACAAGCCCACGCTCTGAGCACTCTGAACTTTGAAGAGGCTGCCAAGCGTTACGGCAAAGTAGGGGGCTTCGCCCATTTGGCGACTTTAGTCAAACGTATGAAGGCCTCGCGGCCTGGTGCTTTGTTGTTGGATGGTGGCGACACTTGGCAAGGATCGGCCACAGCGCTGTGGACCAAAGGCCAAGACATGGTGGACGCCTGTCGTTTGCTAGGCGTGGATGTGATGACCGGACACTTTGAGTTCACTTACGGACAAGATCGAGTCACTGAATTGGTGGAGAAAAAACTCGGCGACAAGATGGCATTTGTTGCACAAAACATCAAGACCAAAGACTTTGGCGACCAAGTCTTCAAGCCCTATGTGATGCATGAAATGAACGGGGTGCCTTGCGCCATCATTGGCCAAGCTTTTCCCTACACACCCATTGCCAATCCACGTTATATGGTGGCGGATTGGGAATTTGGTATCCAAGAGGAGAACTTGCAAAAAACCATCTTGGAAGCACGTGCCAAAGGTGCACAGGTAGTACTGCTCTTGTCACACAACGGCATGGACGTGGATTTGAAATTGGCCTCGCGCGTCAGCGGTTTGGACGCGATCTTGGGTGGTCACACGCACGACGGCATGCCGGTGGCTAAAGTAGTGACCAACAAATCCGGACAGACGCTGGTGACCAATGCAGGATCGAATGGCAAGTTCTTAGGAGTGCTCGACCTGGAAGTAAAAAATAAACAGGTGACCGACTTCCGCTACAAACTCATGCCCGTGTTTGCAAATTTATTGCCCGCTGATACGCAGATGCAATCACTCATCACCAGCATTCGAGCCCCTTATTTGGCTGAACTGCAAAAAACCTTGGCCATTACCGAAGGCACGCTTTACAGACGTGGCAACTTCAATGGCACGGGTGACCAGTTGCTGTTGGACGCAATGCTGGATGTGCAAAGTGCGGAAATTGCGTTCTCTCCCGGTTTCCGTTGGGGCACCAGTTTGCTACCTGGCCAAGCCATCACCAAAGAGTGGTTGATGGACATGACGGCGACCACCTATTCCTATGCCACGGTCACGCCCATGAAGGGAAGTTTGATCAAAACCATTTTGGAAGATGTGGCTGACAACCTTTTCAACCCTGATCCTTACTACCAGCAAGGTGGTGACATGGTGCGGGTCGGCGGTTTGAAGTACACCTGCCGACCAATGTCGAGCATGGGACAGCGCATACATAACATGGTGTTGAACGATAAACCGATTGACCCTGAGAAAACCTACAAAGTGGCTGGTTGGGCACCTGTGTCAGAGGAAGCTTCCAAACAAAATCTCAAACCTATTTGGGAAGTGACTGAACAATGGTTGTCAGCTACTGGTGGTAAAGTCCCTACTAGGAAAGCCAACATACCTCTACTTGAAGATGTTTTACCTAATCCAGGATTCATTCACACCACATGAAAAAATTTATCCTTTTCACCTTTATCTCAATGTTGATAAGTGCACCAACTTGGGGTGTCACACTTACGGATGAGCAAGTACCCGAGTCTAAGCGCACTCAAACGAAGCTCTACCTACTGCCTAAAGAAGTGTTTGATTTGAAAACTAGGGAGGCCTCCCAAACTTTATTGGTTGATATTCGAACACCTGCAGAGGTGCAATTTGTGGGTTACACACCATTGATCGATGGCAATGTGCCCTACATCACATACGATTATTCGGATTGGGACCCAAAAAATAAGGAATACAAACGCGAATTCAACTCTGGATTTGTCGGCCAAATAGAGAATTTGTTAATTAAATCTGGTGTTCCTGGAGGTAAACAGGCTCGAATCATCTTGATGTGCCGTTCTGGTGATCGCTCTGCCAAGGCTGTCGACTTGATGTTGAAATCTGGTTACACCAATGTTTGGAGCGCAGTTGAAGGATTTGAAGGTGATAAATCAAAGGATGGCCCCACTAAGGGTCAGCGTACTGTTAACGGTTGGAAGAATGCTCTTTTACCTTGGACCTACGAACTGGATAAATCCAAGGCCTTTATTGAATAAAGTAATACTAGAAATTGATTCTTCAGTTTACATGATACATAACTAGTGGCTTGGTCAATTTTTCAATTTCTCTCCTCTTAGATTTTGGGAACTTATAACTGGAAGTAAATACTAATAGCTTTCAATAATTCGACTCCAGGCGAAGGACTCGAACCAGTGATCTACAAATCAATAAAAAAGCACTTTCAAATAAAGCCATGTTTATTGGGTTTAAGCCTAGTTTGATCGATGTGTAACAAACTGTGTAATTGAAAAATTTTTGCTCTGGACGGTGTCAGGGTGTCCAGCATCTGGACGCCGGGGTTGCTCTGGACGGTTAGCGAGCGTCAAGAATCTGGACGTATGTATGTGCATGAAAAATGGGTGCTAGATAGCAGTCATCACTGCAAATAAGTTTGAATAAGCTGATTTGACTTTTTGTGCACTTAGATTGATCAGTTTTGCAACACTGATGAGCGCGTTCTTACTTTCAATACTGACAACAAACAACATACCATGGTCACGATAAGATTTAGGTTGAATTTTTTTCTAACTCATGAACAAACAACGCTAGTTTTACATCAGGTTGAACAAATAGAATTCCATGCCGAAATTTACTTTGTTCACCGACATCACTATTTAGATGTATGGGTTCAATGTTTTGAATCTTCCCTTCGATATCAACCTCTTCAATCTTGCCAGTTAATTTCAGCTCAAACTGAACTCTGATTTGAATTGTGCTGTCAATTTCTCCAAGCTTGTTGGGGCCCAAAAGAGCCGCACCTGCAATGCTGATGTCCTTGATCCAAAAGCTAGCAGAAGATTCAGGTGAGAATGTTGATCTTAGGATGTCTGTCTTAAGAGAAGTTAATATGCGTTTATGTTCACGCATAGGAGCTTCCCAAATTTCCTTTGGGAAACTAATTAGCATGTAATTGCGAGGATGCAGAAGTAAGTGATTGACGCGAGACTTGAAGGTGAAGATAGATAAGCCAGTGAAGAGACGCAAGTCCAGGTTCATCCCTTCGCGTATGTGAACTAACCAACCATCCTCGTGGGGAACGCGAAGAATCAAGAATTCATTTTCAACCCAGCCGATGATGTTGGTGTATTGCTTGTGGGCTGCAGATCCTTCAAGAACCAATAGAACTCTTTGTCCTACTTGCATCTGAATAGCTGAAAAAGCAGCTTGCTGAAGAGGTTCTGTGTTAGTTGACATTTGAATTATTTATTTTCACTATAGTTAGCATCAGTTTGTAATCTACTACAAAGAGAAATTCATGTACAAATTCACTAGCTTTTCGCCTTTGCAAGCAATCAAGTGGTTGGTGTTTGGATCTGTTCAATTCACAGAACAGGAAGAGTATCTTGAATTTAGGTATAAATTTTTGATAGTTTTAATGCTTTCTGCTGCTTTTTTGACGGGCTTATTTATTTTAGGTACTGTTAGTCAAATAAACATTATTGGTTGGACACATGGACGGATGATGATCATATTTGTCTCAGTAACCATTTTGATTTGGTTGTTGTTAAGAAACTCCCCGGGTCGTTTCAAGCCACTTGGTTGGACCTACGAGATACTTAGTTTGATAGAGAGCTCCTCGGCATTGATTTATGTTCCAGTTGATGAGTTACGAATTCTATGGTTCTACACGAATATACCTTGTGTATTCATCTTGCTTGGTCAAAAAGCTGGTTGGGTAGTGACAGGTGGCACCATGCTGGGTTTTTTAGTTGGCAACCAATATCTTGACCAACCCTATTCTTCTAACGCTGTGGCTACAGGATTTTTAGCTATGGCATATTTGGGTGTTTCATTTCATGCCTATGTAGATCGTTCTATGTCTTATTTCAAACGCATGCGCGACTACAACAATCAGTTGCAAGATTTGGCAAGTCATGATCCTTTGACCAAGGTCTTGAATACAGGCGCTTACTATAAATTTTGTGATGATCAAATTTTTTCTAGCCAACGCAGCCAACAAATATTTTCAGTCTTATTCATTGATCTCGACCATTTCAAATCAATCAATGATGATCATGGACACTCAGTTGGCGATGAAGTCTTGAGAAAGGTTGCGCAAACCATTCAAGCAACTGTTCGGCGAAGTGATATTGTTGGGAGAGTTGGGGGAGAAGAATTTTCTGTTTTCTTGCCCAACACTTCAATGACAGGCGCAGAGAATTTGGCAGAAACATTGCGGGGGGCCATTGAATCAACGCTTGTAGAAGTTGATGGCGTACGCCTCAGAATCACAGCAAGTATTGGTGTTGCAGTTAAAGGGTTTGATCAACAAAGCATTCAGGAAATACAAGAGAAAGCAGATCAAGCAATGTATGAATCGAAACGTAATGGACGAAATCGCGTGTCATGCTTTGGTGTAAACATTCAAGGATTACCGTACTCAGCGTCCTAGTGGCCAAATATATTGAAGGTCAGCGTAACGATACGAGTATCCTGGGCCATTGATGCCGTAAGTTTCACTGTACCCCAGTCTGACTTTATAATAGCCTTTATTTTTGGGTGCACTGGAAACTTGTACTTCAGCCATCCGAGTCGGTGAGCTAGGTTGTGAATCTACACTTTGTGTACCTCCTCCTAGTCGTACATAGTACTGCCAGCTTTGTAATCGTTTGCGCCAACCAACAATGCCTATTGACTCATTCAATTCACTTGGATTGAAGTAACTGGGATTTGCGACTGTCTCACCCTGCTGGTGCTTGTAGGACCATTGGAGGGTGATACCTTGGTCAGGCCATGCATCCCAAATAGTTCGAATTCTTTGTTGTGATCTATGGCGATTGTCAGAAAAATAGGTTTGACTGAGAGCGCCAACCAAAGTTACTCTGGGATGCAGTAGCAGATCTAAATTCCCGCCAACTAAATCGTAATGAGTTCTATCTTGTAATGCTGGAATAGAGTCAACCCAATCTCGGTTAAAAGTAACTCCCCAGTTTAAAAAATCATTTTGAGCTTTGTTGTAATTCCAATCTAGGATCAGGGTCGTTTTTGAAGAATCTATTTGATTCAAACCTGCGCGTAATGAATGTCCCATGCCTGTGAGCACATCGGTTGATTGCCAAGTGTAATTAAGGCCTTGACCATTTATTGTGGTGTTATTTTGTTGATACTTTTGCGTTTGCCACTCCAGCCCTTGAAATTTATTCACTGTGTCAAAGCCCGGAAGAAGTCCAAGATTCAACTTGGTGATGGTTAAACCATCACTGTCGCTTGAATAATTTATGATTGGTGTAAGGGCCCAATTACTTTCTGCTGCACTAACAGGATGATGAACAACAAGCACATAGATCGTGCAATATGAAATGAATTTTTTCATTTCGTCCCCCAAGTTTTTCTTAAATTTAAAATTTCGCTGATATACCCCCATACACAAGCTGGCTGCAAAATCAAGCTGTAGACCAATGTGTAATTCAGTAAGCCTAGCCGGTTGCGACGCACTTTGAGTCCTACTTCGTCAAATGTTGCTTTACTGCGCGTGTACATGAGTGAGTTCATCACAAAACTGATCGGCAACAGCGCCAATGTCATCGGACCCACAATCCAAAAATGACCGAAAAATGCGAGAAAAAGACCTGGAATAAAACCAATGCTGTAAGCTAAGTCCATGAAGGGAAACAGCGTGTTCCACCAGATATAAAACACGGGCAAGCGTTTTTTTAGCAAGATGTCCGGTGTCATTTTGAATGCTTCAATCAGTCCACGAGACCAGCGCTGACGTTGACGAATGAATTGCAATAAGTTGTCAGGACAACGTGTCATCGCAATGGCATTTTCAGCATGGCCCACACGGTAGCCAGCATTGAGGATCTTCCATGTAAGCACAATGTCTTCGCCCACTGTATGCGGCCAGCCTCCAACTTCAACCAAGGTATCTCGGTCGTACAGCGAGAAAGCTCCTTGTGCCACCAAGGTGCCTTGGAACAGAGATTGAATGCGTTTAATTGCTGCGATACCCAAGAAGTAATCCCACTCTTGTGCTTTGGTAAGCCAGTTTTCGCGAGAGTTCCTTATGAGAATGGCACCCGCTACAGCGCGCGTATTGACTGGATCTGCAAGACGACGACCCACCAAATTTTGAATCCCATCCTTCCAAATCCAGCAATCAGCATCCACGGTAATGACATATGGGCTTTTGCAATGAGCTAAGCCTTGGTTCAGCGCATTGGCTTTGCCGCCGTTCATTTGCAAGTCAACCAAATTCAGGTTGGAATATTCTGGCAATAAGCTGCGCACAATATCGGCTGTGTTGTCAGCAGATCCATCGTTGATCACGATCACATGCAACTTGCCTGGGTAAGTTTGTCGCATCAGGCTTCTTACCGTGTCTTCAATAGATGCAGCCTCGTTGTATGCTGCGACCAGCACGGTTACATCTGGATAATCATGGAGCAAAGTCGCAGCTGGTCGTTTGTCTAAAGCGAGTGCCATCATGATGAAGGCGTTCATAAAGCCAGGAATGATGGCAATGAACCCAATCAAAAATGCAGCGATAAACGGCGTCGTATGGTTACTCAGTTGGTCATACCAAGGTACAGAGAGCCAAATTGAAAGTAGCATCCAAAGGGTAGAAACTGTGACGGTGATAATGAACTTCGAACGAATCGTGATGTACGGCATTTAAGTGTTGTGCTCTATTTGACGCTCAAAGCCAATGGGCTATCGGTTGAGGTTTTGAAAAGAAATAGCCTTGGACCAAGCGACATCCAACTTCTTGCAGAGATTGAGCTTGCACAGCAGTTTCTACACCTTCAGCAATCAACGCAATCTCAAATTCTTTCGTCAAAGCAACTATGGCTTTCACAATCGCACTCACCATGCTGTGATCTATTTGTTGGGTAAATTGCTTGTCAAGTTTGATCACATCAAAGGGCAGGGTGTGTAAGCGGCTTAAGCTTGATTGCCCTGATCCAAAGTCATCCATGACGACACGAACGCCGCGTTGACGCAGTTTTTGCAAACTCTCAATAACTGCTGGTGCAATGAGTTGGAAATAAGTTTCGGTAATTTCAAAATCCAGACGTGAAATATCAGATTCTGAAAGCGCATCAAGCCAACCATGAATGAACGATGAAAAATCTGGCGATGAAACGTGGCGAATAGAGAGGTTGATGCCGATGCGTATGTGTGGATGGCTTTGTAGCAGTCGTGGCAAATCGAGGGCAATTTGCTTGAACACGATGCGTTCGATTCGTGTAATTAATCCGATTTCTTCAGCCACAGGAATGAACTGTTCGGGTGATATTCCCCCCCAAGGCCCTGGCGGTATGCGGCACAATGCCTCCAGGCCAACGAGCTGGTTCGTCGGCAGTTGGTATTGCCCTTGATAAGCAAGATCAATTTTTTGCGTGTTGATGACAGACAAGAGCGCAAGCTCAATATTGTGCTTTTGATTTGCTTTATCCTCATGTTTCATGTGATGATTTTCCTATCAAAGACGATCATTTCGCGTCATGCAAAGGTTCAACTGCTTGAAAAAAAATCTAAGTGTTTCTTTTGAGTTCTATTGTGTTACTTTTCATTAAGATTCAAAATATCTAACCACAGAAGTTACATAATTATTAGGAAATTAAAAAAGGTGCAGCATGGACTTTAAAGACAGACGAAATCCTTTAAATGCAAAGTTACGAGTGAAGATAGATCACCTTCAGCAGATTTGTCAGCAGCTTCAGAGCTCTATTGAAAGAGTTCAATCGGAAACGGTGGCTTGGGCTCGACAAGGCAAGTCAATTGAATTGCCTTGTCAAGTTTTGTCAGATCATTTATCTTCAGAGTTCCGTAAGCAACGATTCACGTTGGCGCAAATTCAAAAAGAGATTAAAGGCGAATCCGTCCCGAAAGCGTTAATTAGCGATGATGAGCTTGCTGCTTTGAAGTTTTGAAGTTCTGAAGTTTTGTATGTGCATCAGTTCAATTTCAATCTTCTCGGATCTTGATAAAGCGCCTCATTTTCGAAGTTGGTTTCATGAGCAAGGGTACGTCTTGAGGAAAGCAGATCAGACAGTCGATAGGCTGTTTTGATTCAAAAAAAAGAAGTTGAATTCATGAATTTAGCCAGTTTAAATATCATGCACTCAAGGTTGATCGAAAGGAGGGATACGCTGTTTCAGTCCCTGGAAACTGGCGAATCACATATCAATTTATGGGCGAAGACGCCGTCAACGTGAACTTGGAGGACTATCACTGATTAGATCTCTACGAGACCCCAATCGCAACCAACACACCCTGGCGCAATTTTGCGTGAAGATGTGCTGCCAGAACTGGCATGGACACAAGGTGAGTTAGCTGCTCGTCTCATGGTCAGTCGACAAACGGTGTCTGACTTACTTCATGTGGAAAAAGCAATGACAGCAGAGATGGCCATTCGCATTGCAAGAGCAGTGGGTGGCACTCTTGAGAGCTGGCTTCGCATGCAGGCGGCTTTGGATCTTTGGACAGCAGAAATTAAATTTAAGAACAATCCTGATATTGCTTCCAAAGCATTGGCAGTTTGAAATAAAAAAACCCTTGCATTGCTGCAAGGGCATTTTGTTTGGTCACTCGAGCATTTGCTTGAAACAGTGATCTACAGATTAACAGAAAGCCAGGCTGGTCAAAAATCCATATAAATCATAGGCTTATGTGTATTTTTGATTAATTTGTAATAATCCGTGTAGTAACCCAAAAGTTTCATAATGTAATTTTCTGGACAAAACACGCAAATTTGCGATTGTCTGCGTCATTATGCATGTGAGAGTTCGAGGCCACACAAGGGACTCAAACTTGGTGATTTGAGCGGCATCGGAATTAAAAACCGTGTCATATCTCGTGCAATTGGTCGCACTTCGTAAGTTCGACTCCATGCTGGGTCACAGAACGTTGAAATCCCGGTTGTTCGACTCCCGCGTTGGTGCTCGAACAAAGGAGGCCGGAAGTTTGAATCCATACTTGGACACCACACATCGAAGCCGTACAAAAAAACGATCGATGAAAAACAGCACCCTGGTTCATGGATATTGAGGTTGCTTTTATTGCCCGTAGGTATTAACATTTGTCCATGATTGATTGGAATACTTGCCCTTCTGTAGAACTCAACCCTGAGCTGGTCAGTGGAGCCTGGGTATTTCGTGGAACCCGTGTTCCGGTTGTAGCTCTGTTTGAAAATTTAGAAGACGGTGTCACCATCAACGAGTTTGTTGAGCTATTTCCCGGTGTGGAGTTATTTCATGCACGCAGCGTTTTAGAACACGCTGCTAAAAGCGCTATGGCACTGCATTAACCTTGAAAGTCCTGTTTGATCAAGGAACTCCCGTTCCATTAAGAAACCACTTCTCAACACACCATGTGTCAACAGCTTATGAACTGGGATGGTCAACATTAAAAAATGGTGAATTACTTGCTGCGGCAGAAAGTAACGGGTTTGGTGTTTTCGTGACCACCGATGCAAATCTTTCATATCAGCAAAACTTATCTAATAGGATGATTGCTATCGTTGTTCTAACCACCACTAGTTGGCCCCGAATTCAAAAAAGCATCTCTGAAATCATGAGGGCAATTGATTCAGCTACGCCAAATTCATATCAAATTGTTTCAATAGACTAGTTCTAGGCTTTGATGAGCGGTACTTAAGCCTTAGTAGCCCAAATTTCGAATTTATAAATCCCCCTCGTTTTTTGCCATTTGGTTGCCCATTTGCGGTTTTGAAGCAAAACTTTGCTTGATGCAGAAAAATAGGTGGCTGTCATGGATACAAGTGAAGAATTGGATGAGCTAAGAGCACAAGAAGCCAGGTGGGCTAGACGACTACCGATTTCTTCTATTCAACGTTCGCTATACGCTAAGGCCATTGAGGACTTCAACAAGAGAAATGATCCAACCTTTGTCTCACCATTCAAGAACCATCTTGGTTTGCTTCAATACATACGTCTTTTATGTACTGACCCAAGGCGCTATGGATTAAGTGTTTTCAAGCCAGAACCCATCAAGCAGTACCGTGAAGCTTCACCGAAACTAGACTGGCTACTCAAGCAACTGATTGACATAAAGAAGAAGGATCAGAAGGCGATTGTTTTTTGTGAATTCAAGAATATTCAACGCCTGCTCCAGCACTACATCCGTGAACAGTTTGACTTTGATGCTGACATCATCAACGGTGATACCAGCGCATCGGCAGGTCATAACCTTAGTCGTCAGAAGCGAATCAAGGCATTTCAAGCTAAACCCGGATTTGGAGTCATCATCCTGTCTCCAGTTGCTGTTGGGTTCGGTGTCAACATTCAAGAAGCAAACCATGTCATTCACTACATGCGGACATGGAACCCTGCGAAAGAAGACCAAGCGACGGATCGGGCGTATCGAATCGGTCAGAAAAAAGACGTGTATGTCTATTACCCCGTAATCACGAGCAACGATTTCACTACTTTTGATGAAAAGTCAGATCGATTGCTTGAACACAAGCGATCACTTGCTGGCGATGTCCTTAACGGATGCCCTGATGTAACCATGGCTGACTTCGCTATCGATGAAATCGTTCCTGCAGAGTTCGCAAAAGATCTAGACGATACCGTCACCCTAGATGTTGCGCTGCAAATGGACTGGCGCTTGTTTGAAGGGTTAGCTGCTGCTCTCTGGGCTAAGCAAGGCTTCTCAAACGTTTACTGTACGCCTAGGTCTGGTGACAATGGCGTTGACGTTGTTGCGATTCGAAACAGCGAAGGCGTACTGATTCAGACGAAAAGCTCTGGCGTCGATGGATATAAACATGGCTGGGACACAGTGAAAGAAGTCATCGCAGGACATGCCTACTATCAAAGACGGCATCCTGGTGTGACTTTCCAATTAGCCGGTCTAAGCAATCAGTACTTCAACTCACATGCATATGAGAACGCAAACCTAAATGGAGTAATGCTGATAGGACAAGATGAGCTATCCGACTTGCTTGAACGTTTCTCAGTTAATTTAGCTGAAGTTGAGCGATTTGTTTATGCCGAAGAGCAAGTGTTTTAAATTCTGTGACACGTGGTTGTTTTAGGCAGTTGATTAAACCAACTCAACTGCTGCCTTTAATTGACTTGGGCTGCTGTACAGGTAAGCAGCAGTAGTGCTGATGCTGCGATGACCAGCAAGTGTTTTCAAAATGTGTATCGCAGTGCCCTTGTTAGCCAGGTTTGTAAGAAAGGTTCTACGACCGCTATGACTGCTTGCGCCTTCTAGTCCAGCGCCCTCATAAAGCAGGGCAAAAGTTTGTGCCAAGCTGTTTGCATTGAAGCCTGCCCGGATGCTTTTTTGGCTTGCGAAAAATGGATAGTTTCGGTCCACGCACTTAGCTTGCAGTGCGTAGGCTTGCAATTCAGCTTTCAGCTTAGCGCTGACAAACACAGTGCGTGCATGACGGCCTTTGGTCATGTCGGGCAGCAAGCGAATCTCATCTTTAATTTCGCCATCTGTGGTTGTGACATCGCTCCAGCGTAAGCAAGCTACTTCGCCGATTCTTAAACCTGCCCAATGTGTGAGCAGCATCATTGATCTGTTACGGGCTGCGTACTTGCGAGTATTGATATACGTTAGCAAGCGCTCAATTTCAGCTGTTGTCAGTGTCTTTGCTTGTGCCATGGTGTTATCTCCTAAATCATGTGTTTGCGTTAATTGCATTGTGTTTTCATATATTTATCTGGGCAACCTGAGTCCGTCCACTTTGGCGGGTTACCGAGCTAGGGCAGGGCAAATTGGATCGGCTGTGGATAACTTTTTCACTGAAAAAATCTTCAATGATTTCAACGCTCAAACTTTGAAATCTATGAAAACTTAGATTTTTCGTGATTTTTCTTGGATAACTCACGCGCTCTGTGGATAACCTTCATAGATTAGCGAGCAAGCCCTACAAGCGCTGCTCTGTGTTCTCAGCACCCAAAGTATTCGGGCTGGCAAAACGACGTGCTGTAGGGCTTTTAAACACGTCGAGTTTTGCGCTTGAGCAGTGAAATTTTGCAAAGTAGTGCGGTTTGTATCTTCAGCCCGATTGGGGTCTGCACACCTAATTTCTAGAGCTGCGGATTTTTTAGGTGGAGTACTGATATGTATTGACCGTGTCAACTGTTTTTTGAATTCTTGCATTTTTTATTACTGGGCTAAGTGCAAAGCAGGCTCGTTACGACGGTAGATCAGTCTGATATACGCGGGTTGGTTACCGCATGACAAAGGTACGTCGTG
>CANNRV010000003.1 GCA_947508145.1 Comamonadaceae bacterium | reverse complement strand
CCGCTGACATGGTCTTGAATAGGCGGGCCATCCCAGCCAGCAGCCACGGCTTGCCTGAACTCAGATTCGGCGGGTTCGCCTTTTTGCAGGCTGATGAATGTCACATCGATACCCTTCAATGCCTTGAGATGCGACAAAGGCAGGTTGCGTCGATCAAAAACCAGTCTTGATTCAATGTGGCCTGTATGAACTCCGCCGCTCCAGACGAGTCCGACGCGCGGTTTCACTGTTGCCCCCAATCTGTTTGACCAATACATTTTTTTGTCATCAGGAAGCTGAAACTGAGCAGCGGCAGGAACAGTATTCAAGGTGGTGTTGAATGCCAGCGGTAAAGACATCAATGGGCAATGAACATCAAACGGCGGCAGCGCATCGCCTTTTTGTAGCAACACAGAAATTCCCGGCATGTGCTCAAACAGCGACATCAGCGGCGCTTGAACTTCAACAATAACAGTAGCCTCGCGCGCTGCAACCATGGGCACATAGCGGATGAACTGCATGGTATCGCCCAGTCCCTGCTCTGCATGCAACAGTATTTTTTTACCTTTGATATTGCCATCGCCCAGCCACAAAGGCACATTCATTGAACGACATAAATGTCTGGAAGATGGGCGCTCCCAGCGTGATTCATGTAAGGGCCAGCCAGTTTCATACATGCCGCTTAGCAATAAGGCAGTGGCTTTGTTGTAAACAATTTCCGCGTCCCCGGGAGCCATCGCCAGTGCCTGATCAAAATCCAGAACGGCTTGATGCGGCTGCTGCAACAACACCTGAAGATTCGCCCGGTTGAAATACGCGTCAGCGTAACCGGGCTGCAACCCAATAGCCTGGTCAAAACTGATCAATGCTTCCTGAAAGCGTTGAAGTTGCTGCAACACATTGCCCAGATTGCAATGCGCTTGTGCCAAGTTTGGCTCTAAAACGACGGCATGTTGAAAGTCACGCAATGCCTCAACCAACATTCTTTGCGACTGATACGCCAGCCCGCGGTTGTTGTAATAAGCGGGGTTGTGGGGATTCAAACCAATCGCTTGAGAAATCCATTGAACCGCTTGGCCATGCGCACCCGTTTGTGTCGCAAGCAGTCCGCGCAAATGCCAGGCATCCGCATGCCCAGGTTGGGCCTTGATGATGCTGTCATACAAGGCGGAGGCTTTAGACCCTTGCCCATGCTGATGAAACGAGACCGCCTGTTGAAACTGCGCTTGTATGGAGGAAGTAGCTTTCGCTTGAGGTTTGAATACCCATGCCTTGTTCGCTTGTGGAGGAGATTTTGTACGCATGAGTGCCATCATATTTCGGCGAGATGTGTGCTTAGGCGGTGATGCGTCAAAAAAAAAACCGCTGCCGAAGCAGCGGTTGTCAGTTTAAGCCTTGGAGCTTAGATTGATATCAGAAGTTGTAACGTGCGCCGATGGCCACTGTGGTGTTTGAACCATCATAATCACCGACAGAGGACTTGCTGCTACTTCCCAGGAAATAGACAGAAGTGGATTTGTCAAAGTTGTAGTAAACGCCAACGGTTGTGTCTGAAAGACTTCCATCTTTAGCACGACCTGCAGGGGCAGTTGTTGTGGTACCGGGATCAACAGAAGAGCTGTAGTAGCTGTTAACACTACCGGTGCCATAACTCAGGGCAAAGGTGAATTTTTCATACGGAACTCTTACACCAATTGTTTGTGTCGTATTGCTACCCGCATAAGTTCCTGTTAAAGCACTTTTCGCATAAAGGTAATTTAGATAGAAGCTTCCAAAATCGTATCCAATTGATGCGATATCACGTTGGATAGTTGCATTTGTAATTGCTGCAGTGGTGTTGGCTTGGCTGGAAGTGGTAGTGTCTTTGAAACCACCATAGTAATACAAGCCGTCAGATGTACCAGTTGTTGTTGGTCCTGCATTTGAAAGACCTGCAAATTTGAAACCCATCAATGCATTTTTAGTCTCATCGTGCACATAAGCCGCTTTCATATTTTCTTTGTGATATTTAAGTGCAACTGAAATGATTTCCGCATATTTATTATCAGTTGAGCCTACCGGCGAGGATGTATCAGAATACTCGGAAAAACTTTGCTGGTAGTGGAATGCCAAGCCGCCGAATTCAGGGCTGATGTATTTGATGGAGTTGTTCGCACGGTCTTGCAGATCCAGCGAAGTGGTGGTGCGCCAGACTTGGGGCTTGTACTCAACACGGCCATTCACGTCCATGCCAAACACTTCATAGGCAGCGGTTTCCATGGTACCCATCATGAGGGTGCCAGCATCTGCGCTTTGCAAGCCGACAAAGGCTGTGCGGTTTTTGCTGGGCAGCAATGTGGAAGTATCAGGGTCGAGTTGAATTTCAGCTTGGAAAATCCCTTTGAAACCTTCGCTCAGATCGCGGCTGCCTTTGAAACCAATGCGACTGGTGGCATTGGCGGCAAACATACCAATATATTCTTGGGCGGCACCAGTATCTGGACGTACCAATTTCTGACTTGTAATAGACTGGTCAAGTACACCATACATTTTGATGCCGCCGGACACATCCACGTCAGCGTAGGCGCTTGCAATAGTGGCTGAACAAGCCAAGGCAATGAGAGATCTTTTCATGTTTAAAACTCCGAAGGATTGATAAGAGGGTTTAGCTTTGTCAGCCAACCCATGTATCTTTGCTGTCGTGTGTGTCAGTTTCATGACCATGGTGCATCGACACCACAGTCACTATCACCAGCTTGAAGCATTTCTTCTTGAATATCCTTTGAAATTAATACTTTGATGCAATTCACGCATATGAATTAAGCTTGGTCCATGGATATTTTTCTCACTACCCTGGACGACGCCTTGCGTACCGTGTTTGCCAAACACCACGCACAACGCGCTTATCCTGCTCTTGGTATCAACCACCTGGACTTGAACGAGGCAGAACGCCGCGAGGCCGGTGCGCTGATGCGGGTGAATCATGTGGGCGAGGTGTGCGCTCAAGCTTTGTATGCTTCACAGGCCTTGGCTACGCGCAACCCGCAACTCAAAGCGCATTTCCAGCACGCCAGCGAAGAAGAAACCGATCACTTGGCCTGGACCGAGGCGCGAATGGCGGATCTGGGCGCACGCCCCAGTTTGCTGAACCCGCTTTGGTATGCCGGGGCTTTCGGCCTGGGCTATGTGGCAGGCAAGTTGGGCGGCGATGCGCTCAGCCTGGGCTTTGTGGTGGAAACCGAGCACCAAGTGGAAGCGCATTTGCAAGACCACATGCAGCGTTTGCCTTTGGCAGATTTGGCTTCACGCGCGGTGGTCACGCAAATGAAGCAAGACGAAGCGCAACATGCGGCGGACGCACAAAAAGCCGGCGCCATGCCTTTGCCTAAACCGGTGACCGAGGCGATGAAACTCGCCGCTAAAGTGATGACCACGGTGGCGCACCGCATTTAACCCCACTGCCTTCAAGAAAAAACACCTGTGGCCTGAGCCCGATGTAGGTGGGTCGCGACACCATCGGCTTTCAGCAGAGTTCGCTTGCGCCAGCGGGCGCGAGTTGCTTCAGTGGGTGTCGTCTATCACTTCAAAACTGGTGGTGATGTCTGCGGTTTTGCCCAACATGATGCTGGCCGAGCAGTATTTGTCATGGCTGAGTTTGATGGCGCGTTCCACCACATTCGCCGCAATGCCTTTGCCACGCACCGTGAAATGCATATTGATGCGGGTGAACACCTTGGGGTCGGTATCAGCACGCTCGCTACTGAGCTTGACGCTGCAAGCACTGACCGCATGGCGGCCGCGTTTGAGCATCAACACCACGTCATAAGCAGTGCAACCACCGGCACCGGCCAGCAGCAATTCCATGGGCCTTGCCGCCAGGTTTTGGCCGCTTTGATCAGGCTTGTCCGGGTCCGGCGCACCGTCCATGGCCACCAGATGGCCGCTGCCGGTTTCGGCCACAAAACCCATGGCCGAACGGGTGCCGCTCGCGCCGGTCCAACTGACGGTGCATTCCATGTGATTCTCCTTGTGAAAACCATCTGATTGTCTGTCAGTGGGATGGACATTAAAGTGCAGATACAAAGTCGCTTTTGCGATTGCAAGCCTTTTCCTACTGAGTTAAAGTTGAGCTACGCTTTTTCGAAAGCACCGTTTGTCTCCTCCACCCTCTGAAAAGGTGGTTCAAGCCCCGCAACGCAAGTTGCGGGGCTTTTTTTCTGAGCGGTCACATGCGTGACAATCACAGGCTTCTTGAACCCTGATCACCATGACTTTTCAATCCGCCCCCGCCCCATCTTCCCCAGCCCGCAAACGCAAACTCAGCCCGGCCGACTATTTGAAAAAAATACTCACGGCACGTGTCTATGACGTGGCGCATGAAACCGCACTCGACCCGGCCACCATCCTCAGCAAAAAGCTCAAAAACCAGGTGTTGCTCAAGCGAGAAGACCAGCAACCGGTGTTCAGCTTCAAATTGCGCGGCGCGTTCAACAAAATGGTGCAACTCAGCCCGGCGCAACTGAAAAAAGGCGTGGTCTGCGCTTCAGCCGGTAACCACGCGCAAGGCGTGGCGTTGGGCGCAAAAAAACTGGGCACCCGCGCTGTCATCGTCATGCCAGTGACCACGCCGGGTTTGAAAATTGACGCGGTCAAAGCGCTGGGCGGTGAAGTGCAGTTGCACGGCGACAGCTACTCGGATGCCTACGCTTACGCGGTCAAACTCGGTGTGAAACAAGGTCTGACATTTATTCACCCGTTTGACGACCCGGAGGTGATCGCCGGTCAAGGCACCATCGCCATGGAAATCTTGCGCCAGCACCAGGGGCGGCTGGACGCGGTATTTGTCGCCATCGGCGGCGGCGGACTGATTTCAGGTGTGGCCAACTACATCAAAGCCGTGCGACCGGAGATCAAGGTGATTGGCGTTCAAACCTTTGATTCAGACGCGATGTTGCAGTCGGTGAAAGCCGGTAAACGGGTTGCGTTGGACGATGTGGGTTTGTTTGCCGACGGCACCGCAGTGAAACTGGTGGGCGAAGAAACCTTTCGCATCGCCAAAAACCTGGTGGATGACTACATCTGCGTGGACACCGACGAAGTTTGCGCCGCCATCAAAGACGTGTTTGTTGACACCCGCAACATCGTCGAACCCTCGGGTGCCATGGCAGTCGCAGCCATCAAAAAATACGTGGCACAACACAAAACCCAAGGCGAAACTTATGCAGCCATTTTGTGCGGCGCGAATGTCAACTTCGACCGCCTGCGCTTTGTCGCCGAACGCGCCCAAGTAGGCGAAGAACGCGAAGCCTTGTTCGCCGTCACCATTCCCGAAGAACGAGGCAGTTTCAAACGCTTTTGTGGTGTGTTGGGTGACTTGCCTGCTTTCGGTGGCAGCGCCGCGCCGCGCTCGATCACCGAATTCAACTACCGCATCAGCGACACCCGCAAAGCCTATGTGTTTGTCGGACTGACCACCAGCGCACCGGGTCAAAGCCCCAAGGTTGCCGCGCACCTGTCCAAACACGGTTTTCAAGCGCTGGATTTGACGCATGACGACTTGGCACAAGAGCACATACGCCACATGGTCGGCGGTCGCTCTGCATTGGCGCAAAATGAGCGTTTGTTGCGATTTGTCTTTCCGGAAAAGCCCGGCGCGCTGATGAAATTTTTGTCGGCCATGCGCGCCGGTTGGAACATCAGCTTGTTCCATTACCGCAACCAAGGGGCAGATTACGGACGCATTCTGGTCGGCCTGCAAGTGCCAGACAAAGACCTAGCCAACTTTGACAAAATTTTGCAAGGTATTGGCTACCCGTATGTGGATGAAACAAACAACCCGGCTTATAAATTGTTTTTGTGTGAGTAATCAGGCTTAAAGGGGCAACAACCTGATACGGGCTCTTGCGCTGTCAATGGTCATAAGTGCGCCGCTTTGGAGTGAGGTTTGCATTTGGAGCAGGTCTGACACTGTGTCATGACCGCCGTTTACTGTGTAGCAGGCTGATGTTCATTTCTGCTGACAAAGTAGAGGCGTAAAACTTCTCGATCATCTCCACCGAGGTGCGGGCGTTACGCGCCAGCGTCAGCAAATCGATGTTGCCGCCGAAGATCAAACGAAAGGTAATGGCCGTGTGCCGCAGGCTGTAAAAACTGCGGTCCGCACCGTGCGGCCCGGCCTTGATGCCCAGCGTGTTCATGATCCAGTTGAACAGCCAACCTATGGTGTTCAAACAGCGCAGCCGGTTTTTTTCTTCCGGAAAAAACACATAGTCATCGGGCTTGCCAAAGCCTTTGGCCGTTTGGTGCGCCAGCAGCGTTTTGTAAATGTTCACTGCCTGCGGCAGGCTGACGGTGGGCGATTTGTGGCGTTTGATTTCAGGTGGCGTTAAACGCAAATAGTTGAACTTGCCGCTGATGATTTCTATGTGCTTGTTTTTCAGTTGCCGCACATCACCCGGGCGCAAAAACGTGTACACCATGAAGCGGATCAGCCAATTCATCTCCAGGGGCATGCTGCGGTATTCGGGCTTGATGTGAAACCGTGTGTCAGGCTTGTCCCAATGAAACACCTGTCGGCGCAAGGTTTTGGACTGACGAAGAATGGCCGCGTATTCGGTGACCGTGAATGCGCCACGCGGTTTTTGCGTGATCTTCATTTTGGGGAACAAGGGCATTTGTGGAATGTGCTCTTGCTCCACCAAATACCGCAGTACTTTTCGCAGTTGCGCGATGTAACCGACGATGGTCGGTGTAGACAAGTCCTGGTCTGACAAATAGTCGATGAAGCGCTGGATGCTGCCCATGTTGATAGTGCGCAAATCAGTCTCGGCAAAAAAAGCGGCAATATGCGTTTCCAGCCTGACCTTGGTCATGCGGTAAGTGCCCTCGGTAATTTCGTTTCGCACCACTTTGTGCTTTTCCTGGGCCAGAATGACCCGCACCACCTGGTCCATGGACACAAAATCTGTCGCTGAAGCCCTGCTTAATAAAGCAATACCTTTATGGTTATTTAAATCTTCTGAATGATTATTTAATGAATGTTTTAATTTAAATTCAACCGGTTTATTAACTTCTTTTTGATTCAACTGAATAACAGACATCCATTGGGATGCATCAGACTGTATGTTCTGATTTAAAAAGGAGATATTCACAGGGAAATGATTAGTTCTATAGTTCAATATATCTTGCGCCATGGGTTTATATCCTTTAGCAATCAATCTTTTTAAATGTCAATGAATAGTAACACGAGTTATTAATAATAGTTAAAAAACCCTCGTTGCAGTAGCATCTTTGTTGTCTTTAGGCGTCAGTTTTGCTGAAGTTACCATCACAGGAAATATCGATCAGTCAATCGCCACCATCAAAGGCGTTCACGCCGGTGCTGATTCATCAAGCACAACCGGTTTGATGTCTGTCTATACACCCAGCTTCATCACATTCACTGGCTCAGAAGACATCGGCGAAGGCTTGAAAGCCAATTTCAAGCTGGAAAATGGTCTTGGCTTGAACAGCACCAATTTGTTGGCTAATAACACCAACTGGAACAACGGTTCATCTGCAAACCGCGAAGCTTGGGTAGGTTTGTCAGGCGGTTTTGGCAGCCTCCAATTGGGCAATCAATATTCCCCCGTGTTTCTTACATCTGCCGGTACCGATCCAAACGCTGTGAACAACGTGAATGGCTGGTTGCCTTTCATGGTGATTTACGGTAACGGCCAATTGGTCAATACAAACGCCGTGACCTATTCATCACCTTCAATGAATGGCTTCGCTTTGCAAGTTCAGGCCATTTACGGAACCAATGAAACTGTTGGTGCAGGCAAATCTGCAGGCGATGGATCAGCCTGGAGCATCAACTATGCAAGCGGCCCGTTCACAGCAGGTGTGGCTTCTGGCGCCAACCAACTGTCCACTGCAAAGGTATTGACAGGCCCTGCAACTCAAGGTACCACAACTAATGGCACACATGCTGGTGCAGTCGGCGACACAGTGACAACACAAGTGGCCGCCTTGACCTATGACTTAGGTATGGCCAAGCTGACTTACCTGAACACCAGCTCAACTTTGAACGATGACAGTGTTCGTGTTGATACCTTTGGCCTGACAGTGCCTGTCGGTGCTATCAACATCGGCTACAGCACATCTTCAGGTACAACCAAAATCAAGAGCGCCGCTGATGTGTCTTCAACCGGCCAGCAATTGGGCGTTTATTACTCTTTCAGCAAGCGTACAACAGGCTATTTCTCCTACAACGTTGCTAAAGACACCAACGGTGGTGATAACTCAACAACTGCAACCGCTATCGGCCTGCGCCACACTTTCTAATCTGACACCGGCTTAGTTCCGGTGAAGGTTTGAAACCCCAAACCCGCTGCGGCAACGCAGCGGGTTTTTTATTTCTGGATCAGTACATGAAGCATCACTGCATATATATAGAGTGAGGTTCAAGTCCTTGGCTCAGCCGCACCCGTTGGTGGTTCCACGCGCCCTGGGTTGCCAGGCAACAAGGGTTGCGCAGGCGGCAATACCGGTCTCGGCTGAGCAGGTAAGGTGATAGTGGCATTTACCGGTGCACCCGCCTGACCCGACAACGGTTCGGGCCGCTTCGGCATGGGCAGCACCACAGTGGGTGCGCTGTTCAAACTGCTGCCCAAGCGGGCTTCATTCACAGTGACCGATTGCAGCATCAAACCGGGCTGCACTTCGCTGCCGCGCCGCACCGGCTTGGGCGTTTGTCCGTCCACGGAAATCAGCGCCACGGCTTCGCTGCTACCGGCTTGGGCCACGCCCCACAAACCCAGGCGGCTGGCCAAGGCGGGTTCAGCTGCGACATGCTCGGGTTGCCGCCCCAGCACTTTGCCGATGTCTGCCTGCAAACCGGCCAAGTCGGTGGCTGCCGGCGAACCCATGGCGACTGTGGCCACCGGGCGTTGGTCTGTCGGCCACAGTGCCAGCACCCAGGCGGTGCCTGCGGCGGCGGTCAGGGTCCACACGCCGAAAGACAGCACGGCAGGTAATCGGGCTGACGGCATTCGGGTGCGCTGATTGACGTTTTTTATCCACATGGGCGCATTATCATGCGACTTGCATTCTTTAAGGTTAAAAAAACCATGAAAGCTTTACCACATTGCATACATTTTCGCCGCTCCGCCACGTCTGCAGAACTCGGTATGAACGGCAAAGGCAGCTTCTTCAAGCAGCGCCGCCCCGCCACTTCCACACAACAAGGCTTTACCTTGATCGAGTTGATGGTGGTGTTGGTCATCATCGGCGTGCTGGCCGCCTTGATCGTACCCAATGTGTTGAACCGCGCTGACGACGCACGCATTGCAGCCGCCCGCACCGACGTGAACAACCTGATGCAAGCATTGAAGCTGTACCGCCTGGACAACCAGCGTTACCCCACCGCAGAACAAGGTCTGGCGGCGCTGGTGAAAAAACCCGCCACAGGCCCAGAGCCCATCAATTGGAAATCCTATTTAGATAAATTACCGAACGACCCTTGGGGCCATGCTTACCAATACATGAACCCCGGTGTGCAAGGCGAAGTGGATGTGCTGTCGTTCGGGGCCGATGGACAAGCCGGTGGCGAAGGCAAAAACGCCGACATCGGCAGTTGGCAATAACACCCATGGCTTGACCCGCCTGCCTGCGCCTATGAGGAACCACGGCTTCACACTGATTGAATTACTGGTAGTGCTCTTGCTGGTGGCCATTGGCAGCTCGCTGGTGGTGTTGAGCATGCGGGAGAGCTCCACGCATGTGCTGGACCGTGAAGCCGACAGGCTGGTCAATCTGCTGGAAACCACCCGCGCCCAGGCCCGCGCCAGCCAAACACCAATGCTGTGGCAATCGGATGCCAACGGTTTCAGTGTGCAAGTGCTGCGCCTATTGCCTGACAACGACAGCAACGACAACCGGCTTGTCGATCCCGCCGGTGAAAAAACTCCCTACACACGCTGGCTGAACCCCGGCACCCGCAGCGAACCCACGCGGCTGGTGATCAGCGCCGAACCCGTTCAATCGGCTATGCGCTTGCAGTTAATCCCACCCGCCAGCCATGCCAGCGACACCAGCCGCTTGACGCTGGGCAGCGACGGTGTCGCGCCTTGGAAGCTGCTGCCTTGACTCTGCCGCCGCCACTCCTTTCAACGCGGGCGACAAAAAACGCCAGCGGCTTCACGTTGATTGAAGTGTTGGTGGCTTTGTTCATTTTGTCTGTGAGCGTGTTGGCCGGTTTGCGCGCATCGGCCAGCATGACGATGAGCACCGGGCGGCAGTGGCAAATGCTGTTGGCGCAAACCTGTGCGGACAACGCGCTGGTGCAACTGCGCTTGTCGCCGCAATTCACCAGTCTGGGTCAACAAGAAGGGACCTGCGTGCAAGCGGACCACGAGATGCAAGTGCGCATCACCGTGGCGGCCACGCCCAACCCGCTGTTCCGCCGGGTCGATGTGCAAGTGCGGGAAAACGGCAGCGGCTTGCTCAGCGTCACCGGTTTGCAAGGGCGGTTTTGATGCCGCGCCCGCCAACAGCCACGCGCGGCTTCACGCTGGTGGAAGTGCTGGTAGCGCTGGCCTTGATGGCGCTGCTCTCACTCATGAGTTGGCGCGGCCTGGAGAGCATGTTGCGCACACGTGAAGTCACGCGTTCCCGCTCCGACGCGGTGTCGCTGGTGCAAGTCAGCGTGTCTCAATGGCAGGCAGATTTGAACGCTGTGCAAGCCATGCCCGGTCTTTTGCGGGATGCCGCGCTGGGCTGGAACGGCAAGACCTTGCAAATGCTGCGGCGCAGCGGCAGTGTGTCGCACGGCGGTGAAGACGCCGGTCTGTGGGTGGTGGCCTGGACGGTGCGCGACGGCCATTGGTGGCGCTGGCAGTCGCCTGATCTGCGCGACCGCGCCGCTGTGTTGCAAGCCTGGCAAGAAGCCAGCCAATGGGGGCAAAACCCCAGCAGCGAATCGCGCCGGTTTGAAGCGCAGTTGATGCCGATGACAAGCTGGCAATTGTTTTACTACCGAGACAACGCCTGGGTGAATCCGCTCAGCAGTGTGGGCAATGCCGCTGACGCAAAGACCGCCAACCAGCAGTTGCAAGAAGCCGGTTTGCCGGACGCGGTGCGGATTCAATTCAACATGGACAGCGGGTCGATGACGCTGGACTGGGTCAACCCCGGCTACAACCCGAGCCGCTCATGAAACACCCGACCCCTCACAGCGGTGCGGCCTTGCTGATGGCCATGTTGACCGTGGCCTTGATCGCCATGCTGGCCTCTGCCGGTTTGTGGCAACAGTGGCGCACGGTGTCGGTGGAAACCGCCGAGCGGCATGCGCAACAAGGCCGCTGGCTGTTGGCCGGTGCGCAGGACTGGGCTCGGGTGGTGTTGCGTGAAGACGGGCGCAACGGCGGCGCGGACCACTTGGCCGAACCCTGGGCCTTGCCTTTGCAAGAAGCGCGTTTGTCCCGGTTTCTGGCGGCAGACACCAGCGGCGTGATCACTGACGCAGACGGGCTGGCCGATCAGGTGTTTTTGTCCGGCCACATCACCGACATGCAATCGCGGCTGAATGTGCGCAACCTGGTTGTGAATGGCGAGATCGACCCGGCGGAATGGCAAATCTGGCTGCGCCTGTACCGGCAACTGCGTTTGCCCGATGCCGAATTGCAGGCCTGGACCAGCCGTTTGAAAACCGCGCTGCAAACCAATCCGCCAGCCAATGCGCCTTTGGTGCCGCAACATATTGAGCAACTCAGCTGGCTGGGTTTGAGCAGCAACAGCTTGGCGCAACTGGCGCCGCACATCACCATCCTGCCAGCGAGCACCGCCATCAACCTGAACACGGCCAGCGCCGAGGTCTTGTCCGCCAGCATCCCTGGGCTGGATCTGTTCACCGCCCGCCAATGGGTGAACGAGCGCAGCAACAAGCCTTGGGACAACCTGGCAGATGCACGCAGTCGCATGGGCCCGCTGGCGCAAGCCATCAGCGAGAAGCGGCACGACACCCGCAGCAGTTATTTTGAAATCATGGGGCAACTCAGGCTGGAGGGCATCACGCTGCTA
Organism: Comamonadaceae bacterium; assembly: GCA_947508145.1. GTDB lineage: Bacteria > Pseudomonadota > Gammaproteobacteria > Burkholderiales > Burkholderiaceae_C > Limnohabitans. The sequence goes on along the minus strand of CANNRV010000003.1, from coordinate 21,314 downwards.
GAGCGCTCTCTGGTCAAACGTGAAGGAATCGTCAGCAAAACGGTGTGGCGAGAACGTCGACCTTTGTATTCAGAACCGGGATGCGTTTCTAGAATCCAACCACCATGTTGATCATTTATTTATCGCCATTGGCGCAAGGCCAGTTGGACTACGTGATCAGTTCTGACGGCATGCGTGTCAATCAAGTCTCCCAAGCCGATGCCCGTCGTCTATCCTCCGGTCACGGTGAAACCGTGGTGTTACTTCCTTGGCAAGTGCTGTCTTGGCACAGTGTCCAATTACCGCCCGCCGTGGGTTCACGCAAAACCGCTGTGTTGCACAGTCTGCTGGAAGACGAGTTGCTGCAAGACCCGCAAGACCTGTTGATGGTGACTGCACCGGGCAGCGCCGCTGCGCTCAGGCAAGGCGGTTGGGTGCAAGTGGCTGTGTGCGACAAACGCTGGTTGCGCCAGGCATTGGCCCCGCTGCAAGCCGCCGGTTTTCAGGTGCAACGCATCCTGCCCGAATACCAGCCCGTCGCCAGCGACGAAGCGGCCAAGCTGTACCTGTTGAATGAACTGGGCGAGCAACGCGCTTTGCTGTGTGACGCGCACAACGTGTGGTTGCTGCCCTCGCCTACTGCCTCGGCATTGACACAAGCCAGCGCCGTGACCGTGTGGGCCGATCCGGCCATGGTGAACCACAGCGCCCGCTGGCATGCCCAAGCGCCTGAGCTGCTGACCACAGCGCAGCGCTGGTTGCAGGCAGCGCGCTCCGACTGGGACATGGCGCAAGACGAATGGGCCAGCAACCGGCGTTCACGCGGCTGGCGGCTGTTGCAGCAAGGGTGGCGCAGCCTGTGGTCCGGCCCGCAATGGCGCAGTTGCCGCCGCAGCTTGCTGGCTTTGGCGCTGGTGCAATTGGTGGGCATGAATGTCTGGGCTTGGCAAACCCAAGCCAACCGGGCACGCCAGCAACACAGTCTGGAACAACTGTTTCGCCAAAGCTTTCCGAAAACTGGCGTGGTCATAGACCCCGGTTTGCAAATGCAACGCGAATTGCAGCAACTGCGTCAGCAAGCCGGTCAACTGTCACCCGGCGACATGGAGCAGATGCTCAACAGCCTGGCCGATGCCTGGCCCAACACGGCCATGCCAGAGCGCCTGGACTACCAACCGGGCGAATTGCGCATCAGCGGTTTGCCGGACGACACCGTGCAGCAACTCGGCAAACACGCTTGGCAAGCCAAAGGCTACGACTGGCAACTGCAAGACCGGGTGGCCGTGTGGCGGCTAGGAAAAACACCATGATGGACAGCCTCAAACAGTGGCTGGCCGCCCGCAGCCCGCGCGAACAACTTGGCTTGCACAGCCTCGCCGTGCTGCTGGGGCTGTGGCTGTTGTGGCAAACAGGCGTGGCACCGGCTTGGCAGGTGTGGCGCGGCGACCGGGCGCAACAAGCCAAGTTAGACCAACAGTTGGCCGACATGCAAGCGTGGCAACAGGAGGCACAGCAACTGCAACAGCAAATCGCCGCAGCGCCGCCCAACAGTCTGCGCAGCTTGCAGGAACTGGCCAAGACGCTGGGACCATCCACCCAAGTCCAGGTGCAAGCCGACCGGGTCAACATCCAATTCAAAGATGCAGCCCCGCAGGCACTGGCCGAGTTCATCACCCAAGCGCGGCTGCAAGCCCGGGCCAAGCCAGAGCAAGCGCATTGGCAATCCCGCCAAGGCCACTGGGACGGCCAATTGGTATTGAGCATTCCCAACAGCCGCTGAACACCTTATGACACCAACTTCAAATGACACACTCGCGCGGCACAAGCTGTTCATCAGCCTGCTGATCGGCAGTCTGGCGGCCTTGTTGTGGTTTGCGCCCGGGCAGTGGCTGGCATTGGCGGTGCAACACCTCACGCACGAGCAAGTGCAATTGCGCCAGGTGCGCGGCACGGTGTGGGACGGCAGTGCGCAATGGGTGCTGGCCGCCGGAGCGGGCGGGCGCGAGGCGCTGGCCTTGCCGCAACGTGTGCACTGGCGCCTACGCCCGAACTGGGATGCCAGCTTGCAGATCGAACTGCAAGTCGATTGCTGCACCTCACAAGCACTGCTGATGCAACTGAAACCCGATTGGCAAGGCCTGCACATCACGCTCAACAACATCGACTCGGTCTGGCCGGCGCAATGGCTGTCCGGCTTGGGCGCACCATGGAACAGCATGAACCTGCAAGGCCGTCTGGCGCTCAACAGCCAGCAACTGCAATGGCATACGTCCAACGGCAACTGGCGATTAAGCGGCGCGGCCACCTTGGAACTGCGCCACCTCAGTTCGAGTTTGTCCACCCTCAAACCGCTGGGCACTTACGTTGTGCAATTGCAAGGCGGCCCCACGCCCACGCTGCAACTGCGCACCAGCGAAGGCAAATTGCAACTGCAAGGCAGCGGCAGTTGGCAAGCCGGGCATTTCCGTTTTCAGGGCGAGGCCTGGGCCATGCTGGGCTATGAAAACGCTTTGAACAATTTACTTGGTGTGCTGGGTCAGCGCACCGGTGACAAAACCATTTTGAGATTGGGCTGAGCATGCAAACGCTTTCCAAATTTGTCCTGCCCAGTCTGCTGACCGCGCTGTGTGTTGCCATGTCTACAGCGCATGCTGCCGATAAACGCAAGCCGCCAGCTGTGGTCAATGACAAACCCAAAGCCGCTGCAGAAAAACCGATCACGCTCAATTTTGTCAATGCCGACATAGAAGCCGTGGCCCGCACGCTGGCCGGTTTGACCAAACGCAGTCTGGTGGTGGACCCGCGTGTCAAAGGCAGCTTGTCGCTGACCACCGAACAACCGGTGCCCGCGTCGGTGGCCTGGAACCAGTTTTTGGCGGTGGTGCGCCTGCAAGGCTTTGCGGTCATTGAAACCCAGGGCTTGTACAAACTGGTGCCCGAGGCCGAGGCCAAATTGCAAGGCGGGCAAACCGCCGTGGTGCCGTTGTCAGGCACACCGAACAACGCGCAGGTGATGACGCAAATCTTCAAGCTGAACCACGAGAACGCAAACAACCTGGTCGCCGTGCTGCGACCTCTCATCAGCCCGAACAACACCATCAACGTCACCCCGGGCAGCAACGCGCTGGTGATCACCGATTACGCCGACAACCTGCAACGCATGGGCCGCATCATCGCCTCGCTGGACGTGGCCAATGCCACCGATGTGGAAATCATTCCCTTGCAGCACACGTTGGCCGCCGACCTGGCAGCCTTGCTGGCCAAACTGGTGGACGGTGGCGCGACAGGAACCGCTGGTGCCGGTCAAAGCGACACCGGATTCAAAACCAGCATTCAGGCCGAGCCGCGCAGTAACGCCATCATTTTGCGCAGCGCCAACCCGGCGCGTCAGGCACAGGTGCGCAGCCTGATCGACAAGCTGGACCGCCCGGCCAGCGAACTGGCCAGCGGCAATATCCATGTGGTGTATTTGAAAAATGCGGATGCCACCAAACTGGCCAACACCTTGCGTGCCGCCATGGCGGGCAACAACGCGTCGACCCTGGCCATCAGCAGCACGCCGGGCGCGGCCCCGGGCAACAACGCCAGCACCGGCAGCCTGCCCACCACCGGCGGCCAGATCCAAGCCGACCCGTCCACCAACTCGCTGGTCATCACCGCCGCCGAACCGCAGTTTCGCCAACTGCGTGCGGTCATTGATGCGCTGGACCAGCGGCGCGCCCAGGTGCTGGTGGAAAGCCTGATCGTCGAAGTCGATTCTTCAAAGGAAGCGCAGTTCGGCATTCAGTGGCAAAACGCGGTGGGCAGCGCAGGCGGCAATATCGCCGTGCTGGGCACCAACTTCGGCACCAACAACAACTTGCTGAGCATCAGCACCAGCAACGGCGCCACCCTCCCCGGCGCGGGTTTGAACATAGGCACGGCACGCAACATCGGCGGCTCCACCGTCATGACCGCACTGGCCAATTTTTTGCAATCCAACGGCGGCAGCAACATCTTGTCGCGGCCCTCGCTGCTGACGCTGGACAACGAAGAAGCCAAGATCGTCGTCGGCCAAAACGTGCCTTTTGTCACCGGCCAATACACCAACGCCACCACCGCTACCAGCGGCGCGGTCAACCCGTTTCAAACCGTAGAGCGCAAAGACGTGGGTTTGACGCTCAAGGTCAAGCCGCAAATCAACGACGCGGGCGCGGTGAAGATGAGCATCTTCCAAGAGGTCTCCAGCATTGACACCTCGAAAAAAACCACCGACGGGTTGATCACCAACAAGCGTTCCATCGAATCCAACATCGTGGTGGCCGACGGCTCGGTGGTGGTGCTCGGCGGCTTGTTGTCCGACACCTTTTCAGACAACCGCCAGCAAGTGCCCGGCTTAGGCGATTTACCGTTCTTAGGGGGCTTGTTCAAAAGCGAAAGCCGCAGCCGCAACAAAACCAATCTGCTGGTGTTTTTGCGTCCCGTGGTGGTGCGCGACGATGTCAGCGCCGAGGTCTTGTCCAACGGTCGCTACCGCGAGATGCAAGGCCTGCAAACCGAATCGCTCAAACCCGGCACCGCCACCTTGCCGGTGCCCAATGACCAGGTGCTGCCGCCGCTGCCGGGACAAACCGACAAAGCGCAGCCGGTCAAACCACAGCCTTTGCTCAACCCGCAACCGCTGGAACAGGGGCACTAGCGCATGCGCCATCCTTTGCCATACGCGTTTGCCCGCAGCCACCAGTTGCTGTTGGAAGACGATGGCCGTCATTTGACGTTGTGGCACCACGCCAGCCCGGCGCCTGGGGCTTGGAGCGAGGTGTTGCGCTGCCACGCTGTGCAGCAATTCCATGAAACCGACCCTGCCACGCTGGCGCAACGCATCAGCGCCAGCTATGCCGGGGCCGAGTCCAGCGCCGCCACGGTGATGAGCGAAGTGGAAAGCGAAGCCGATTTGAAACGCATGATGCAAGAGCTGCCCGCCGTGGAAGATTTGCTCGAGGCCTCGGCGGACGCGCCCATCATCCGCATGCTCAACGCTTTGTTGATGCAAGCCGCGCGAGACGGTGCCAGCGATATTCACATAGAAGCGTATGAGCGCCATTCCAGCGTGCGTTTTCGCATCGACGGTACGTTGCGCGAAGTCGTCACCCCAAACCGCGCCTTGCACGCCGCGCTGATTTCGCGTTTGAAAATCATGGCCGATTTAGACATCGCCGAAAAACGCCTGCCGCAAGACGGCCGCATTTCCTTGCGCTTGGGCCAACGCGCCATTGACGTGCGCGTGTCCACCTTGCCGGGGGCGCATGGCGAACGCGCGGTGCTGCGTTTGCTGGACAAAAGCGACAGCCGCTTAACGCTGCAAGCCGTGGGTATGCAAGGCCACACCTTGCACAGTTTTGAACAACTGATCCAACAACCGCACGGCATCGTGCTGGTGACAGGCCCGACCGGCTCGGGCAAAACCACCACCTTGTACGCGGCACTGCAAATGCTGGACGCGGCGCACGCCAACATCATGACCGTGGAAGACCCGATCGAGTACGAGCTCGCCGGTGTCGGCCAAACCCAGGTCAACCCGAAAATTGATTTGGACTTCGCCAAAGCCCTGCGTGCCATCCTGCGCCAAGACCCGGACATCATCATGATCGGCGAAATCCGCGACCACGAAACCGCGCAAATCGCGGTGCAGGCTTCGCTCACCGGCCACCTGGTGCTGGCCACCTTGCACACCAACGACGCGGTCAGCGCGGTCACACGTTTGACAGACATGGGCATAGAACCGTTTTTGCTCAGCTCGTCGCTGCTGGGCGTGCTGGCGCAACGGCTGGTGCGCAAACTCTGCACCGCTTGCAGCGGCAAAGGCTGCGATGCCTGCGGGCGCACCGGCTACCAGGGCCGCACCGGCATCTTCGAGTTGCTGACGGTGGACGAAACCGTGCGCCAGCTCATCCACGACCGCGCCGGTGAACCGCGCATCAAAGAAGCCGCGCTGCAACAAGGCATGCTCAGCCTGCGCGACGACGGCCAGCGTTTGGTCGGGCTGGGCATCACCTCGGCGCAAGAACTGCTGCGCGTCACCCGGGACTAACGCATGCCGGCCTACACCTACCACGCCATCAACCCGCTGGGCCGCAATGTGCAAGGCGTGATCGAGGCCGAATCTGAACGCGCCGCCCGCAGCCAGTTGCGGCAACAGTCGCTGGTCACCGTCAAGTTGCAAATCCTGACGCTGTCGCCGACCACCCGCAAAGGCGACATCGTGCTGTGGCAAGCACGTGTCTTCAGCCGCAGCACATTGGCGGTATGGACCCGCCAACTGGCCAGCTTGGTGTCTGCCGGTTTGCCGCTGGAGCGGGCGCTCTCCGCCCTGCTGGAACAAGCAGACACCCCGGCGCAACGCGAACTGCAAGCCCAGGTGCGAGCCGAGGTGAATGCAGGCGCACCACTGGCACAAGCCCTGGCCATGCACCCGCGCGAATTCGATCCGCTGTATTTGGCCGTGGTGGACTCGGGCGAACAAAGCGGGCGCTTGGCTCAGGTGCTGATCCAGCTCGCCGCCGATTTACAAGCCGCCAACCAAATGCGCGCGAAGTTGCTGACCGCCTCGCTGTACCCGGCCATCGTCAGCGGTGTGGCCCTGTTGATCGTGATCTTCTTGCTGGCCTATGTGGTGCCGCAAGTCGCGCAAGTGTTCACCAGCACCCAACGCAGCCTGCCCGGCTTGACCGTGCTCATGCTGACCCTGAGCGGCTGGGTGCAAGCGCTGTGGGCCTGGATGTTGGGCGGGCTGGTGTTGGGCTGGCTTTTACTGATGCTGGCCTTGCGCCAGGCCGCATTCCGTCAGCAATTCGATGCCCTGTGGCTGCGCCTGCCCCTCTTGGGCCGCTTGAGCCTGGGCTACAACGCCGCGCGGTTTGCCGGCACCCTGGCTTTGCTGGCCGGGGCCGGTGTGCCCATTCTCAAATCCCTGCAAACCGCCTCGCAGACCTTGTCCAATATGGCGCTGCGCGACAACGCTTTGCAGGCCATCGAACTGGTGCGCGAAGGCGCACCGCTGGCGGTGGCCTTGTCGCAAAACAAACGGCTGCCCGGCTTGCTGCCCATGTTTGCCAGCTTAGGCGAACAAACCGGTCAGCTGCCGCAAATGCTGCAACACGCCGCCGACCATTTGTCTGAAGAAGTGCAACGCCGGGCCATGCAACTGGCCACTATTTTGGAACCGCTGTTGATTGTTACCATGGGGGCGGTGGTCATGCTGATCGTATTGGCGGTCATGCTGCCCATCATCCAACTCAATCAGTTCGTGCGATGAAGGTTCAACATGGCAAGTACGCTGGACGGCAAATTGGTGGTGGCCATTTCTTCGCGGGCCCTGTTCAACTTCGAGGAAGAAAACCAGGTTTTTGAGCAAAACGACGACCGCGCCTATATGGATTTGCAATTGGCGCGTCTTGAGCAACCGGCGCTGCCGGGCGTGGCGTTTTCACTGGTGAAAAAACTGCTGGCCTTCAACAGCCCCGGGGACGCGCGGGTGGAAGTGGTCATCTTGTCGCGCAACGACCCGGTCAGCGGCATGCGCGTATTTCGCTCGGCGCAACATTACGGCTTGGACATTCAGCGCGGCAGTTTCACACGCGGGCAACCACCTTGGCGCTACCTCAAACCGCTGAACGCCAATTTGTTTTTGTCCACCCATTTAAGCGATGTGCGTGCCGCGCTGGACGCCGGTGTGCCAGCCGCGCAGGTGTATCCGCATTCGGCGCATGCCTCCGCCGCCCACCCGAATGAAGTGCGAATCGCGTTTGACGGCGACGCGGTGCTGTTCAGCGACGAGGCCGAGCGGGTGTTTCAGTCGCTAGGCCTGAACGCGTTTCAACAGCACGAAAAAGACAAAGCAGCGCAACCGCTGTCAGCCGGTCCGTTCAAACCCTTGCTGGCCGCCTTGCACCGCTTGCAGCAAGAAAGTACCCCGGCTATACGCATACGCACCGCCTTGGTGACAGCACGCAGCGCCCCGGCGCACGAACGCGCCATCCGCACGCTGATGCAATGGAATATTCAGGTGGACGAAGCCATGTTTTTGGGCGGTCTGCCCAAGGGCGAATTTCTGCGTGAATTCGAGCCGGATTTCTTTTTCGACGACCAGACCGGGCACATCGAATCTGCGGCCCGTCATGTGCCGTCAGGCCATGTGGCCAGCGGAGTGCAAAATACCCTTTTGACCGAAGATTGAAGATTCATGGGATTGTTTGACCCTTTTATCGGCATGTGGCGCAAAACCAAGACGCATTTGCGCCATGTCTGGACCTTGTCGCTGCCTTATTTCCGCTCGGATGAACGCTGGTCGGCGCGGTTTTTACTGTTGGTGTGCGTGGCGCTGAATTTGGCACAGGTGTATGTGCTGGTGCTGCTGAACGACTGGAACCGCGTGTTCTACGACGCATTGCAAAACCATGACGAAGCCGTGTTTTGGGAACAACTCAAGATGTTCGCCATGCTGGCCGGTGCCTTCATCGTGGTGGCGGTCTACCGTTTTTACCTGACCCAGTTGTTGGAAATCCGCTGGCGCGCCTGGATGACCCGCGACTTTTTGACCCGCTGGACCACGCACCAGATTTTTTACCAGATCGAATTGCGCCAGTCGCTGGCCGGGCATGACGGCTACACCGGCTCGGACAACCCCGACCAGCGTATTCAAGAAGACATTCAACTGTTCACCACCAACACCGTAGACCTCAGCCTGGGGTTGCTGGATGCGGTGGTCACGCTCGGTAGTTTCGTCGGCATTTTGTGGATGATGTCCGGCGGCTTCAGTTTTGAAGCCGGTGGCTATGAATACAACATCCCCGGCTTTATGGTGTGGATGGCCTTGTTGTATTCGATCGGCGGCAGTGTCATCGGCCACTTTCTGGGCCGTCGCATGGCACCGCTCAATTTCCAGCAACAGCGACTGGAAGCCAATTTCCGTCATCACCTGATGCGGGTGCGCGAATACAGCGAAGCCATTGCCATGGACCGTGGCGCGGAATTCGAAAAGCAATCACTGCAAAACCGCTTCAAACTGGTGCTGGACAATTTCCTTCAATTGCTGAAAGTGCAAAAGCGCTTCACCTGGTTCAGCTCGGGTTACGGACAAGCCGCTGTGGTGTTTCCCATTCTGGTGGCCGCGCCGCGTTACTTCTCCGGTGCGATTCAGTTGGGTGAATTGATGCAGATTTCCTCGGCCTTTGGTCGTGTGCAAGATGCCATGAGCTGGATCATCAATAACTACAGCAACCTCGCTTCGTGGACCGCCACCACCCACCGTTTGAGTGTGTTCTCGACCCAAATGGAAACGCTCAGGGCCATTTCCTTTGCGGTGCAACAACCCCTGGGTGAAGATGCACCCACGGCCACGTCGCTCAACACCTCGGCGCTGACCATCACTTTGCCGGACCGCACCGTGTTGCTGGACGACGTGGTACTCAAGGTCAACCCGGGTGACTCGGTGCTGATACGCGGCCCCTCGGGCAGCGGCAAATCCACTTTGCTGCGCGTGCTCGCCGGTATCTGGCCGTATGTGCGCGGTTGGGATGAGAAGCGCCAGCCCTTGCCAATATCCGCTGCTGTGGTGATTCCGAATAACGCCGTGTTCATCCCGCAAAGACCGTATTTCCCGGAAGGCAGTTTGCGTAACGCACTGGTCTATCCAAATGCCAGCAACGAATACACCGACGAGCAAATGAAAGAGGCGCTGGCACTGGCGCTGTTGCCGCAATTGAGTTCGCAGCTCGACACCGTCGGCCAATGGAGCCAACAACTCTCCGGCGGCGAAGCGCAACGGCTGGCCATGGCACGCGTGTTTTTGAAACAACCCAGTTGGGTGTTTGCCGATGAAGCCACCAGCGCATTGGACGAGGCCTCGGAAAAAATCATTTATGAACGCTTGCTGCTCATGGTGATGCGCCAAAACGGCGCACTCGTGTCTGTCGCTCACCGGCCCAGCGTGGCGGCCTACCACCAGCGTTTGTGGCAGTTGGTGAATGTGAATGAAGGCAGCATCAAGAGCCATGTATTGCAAGTCAGCCATTGAGGCTGCGTAAATAAATCCAAATCGCACTCAAGAAGTTTTGCCAGTGGCCGATTCTTGTTGGGCAGGGGAACCAAGTTTCAGACCGTCCTCGCTCATAGCCCTGGTTTTAAGGGCGCGCCCTTGTGGCGCCGGGGACGGTCGCCTTTTTTGAGGAATGAAGCTTGGTGCCGCCGCACCTTTTTCTCTGCAAGCCCAGTCCCTGTTGGGGTTTGCCTGAACCAATAGACATACACTGCGTTTTCCTCTCACAGCGCCAGTTTGCATGTCAACTCCCAAGCCCACCGCCTCCCCCCAATCCCTCAGCGGCCTGTTGCCGTTTGTCCGGCCTTACAAAGCACGCATTGCGCTGGCCGGTTTGTTCTTGTTGCTCGCCGCCGGTGCGACGCTGGCCTTTCCCTGGGCGCTGCGACAGTTGATCGACCAAGGCCTGACCGGGCCGGGCAGCGCCGAGCGATTGGCCGGTCAGTTCATGCAACTCTTTGGCGTGGCAGCTTCATTGGCGCTGTTTTCAGCGGCGCGTTTTTACACCGTCACTTGGCTGGGTGAGCGCATCACCGCCGATGTGCGCAATGCGGTCTACGGCCATGTGCTGGAACAAAGCCCGGCGTTTTTCGAAACCACGCAAACCGGCGAAGTCTTGTCGCGTTTGTCTAACGACACCACGCTGGTGCAAACCGTGGTCGGCTCATCGCTCTCTATGGGCTTGCGCAATTTGGTCATGGGCACCGGTGCGCTCTTGATGCTGGTGTGGAACCACCCGATGCTGATGCTGCAAGTCATTGGTTTGCTGGTGCTGGTGGTGTGGCCCAGCATGACTTTAGGCAGACGCGTGCGTCGCTTGTCCCGCGCCAGCCAAGACCGCGTGGCAGACGCCAGCGCTTTGGCCTCTGAGGTGTTGAACGCGATTCCCGTGGTGCAAAGCTATACCGCCGAACAACGCGAAGCCACGCGTTTTACCGACTCCACAGAACAAGCCGTCAAAACCTCTTTGCGCCGCGCACTGGCGCGTTCGGTCTTGGTGGGTTTCATCATTCTGGCCAGCAGTGCGGCCTTGCTCTGGGGCTTGTTCCAAGGAACCATGGCGGTGCGCGACGGCAGCATGAGCGCCGGTGAACTCGGCCAGACCGTGGTCTATGTGATTTTGCTGGCCAGTGCGTTCGCAGTGCTGGGTGAGGTGTACGGCGATTTGCTGCGTGCCGCCGGAGCCACCGAACGCTTGATGGAGTTGTTGAATACACGCTCAGTAGTCAGTTCCCCCGAGCAGCCCAAACAAGCCGCTTGGCCTGAAAGCGGTTCTTCAGTGTCCTTGCAAGCGCTGGATTTTCATTACCCGTCACGACCACAAACCCTGGCGCTGGCCGGGCTCAGCGGCGAGATTCATGCAGGTCAAACAGTGGCCGTTGTCGGCCCCAGTGGGGCTGGCAAAACCACTTTGTTCGGCTTACTGCTGCGCTTTTACGACCCGCAAGCCGGGCGCATTGTGTTGGACGGCGTAGCGATCAACGACATGAGCTTGCACGATTTGCGCTCGCGCATTGGCATCGTGCCGCAAGAGCCGGTGATTTTTTCGGGCAGCGCCATGGACAACATCCGCTATGGCAACCCGCAGGCCAGCGACGACGAGGTGCTGGCTGCGGCCAAAGCCGCATTCGCCGATGAATTCATCGTGCAACTGCCGCAGGGCTACGACACGTTTCTGGGTGAAAAAGGCGTGCGTCTGTCAGGCGGTCAACGCCAGCGCATCGCGATTGCCCGCGCCATGTTGAAAAACCCGCCGCTGTTGTTGCTGGACGAAGCCACCAGTGCGTTGGATGCCAACAGTGAACGCATGGTGCAAGCGGCTTTGGAAACCGCCATGCAAGGTCGCACCACCTTGGTCATTGCCCACCGCTTAGCCACGGTGCAACAAGCCGATGTGATTTGGGTGCTGGACCACGGCAGCCTGGTGGAACAAGGCACGCATGCAGAGTTGGTGGCCAAAGGCGGTTTGTATGCCAGTTTGGCGGCTTTGCAGTTCAATCAAAATTGAACACTCCTTCAATTACACATATAAAAAGGTTAATTCAACTCATTTAATACATCTTTTTGTCTATCATGCTGTTTTTGGCACCTAAAAAGAGATTGAATGAAAACCTTAAGCTATTCGTTCTTGACTGCTGTCTTGTGCTCGATGGCCGCCTGTGGTGGTGGCGGTGGAGGCAGCAGCAGTTTCAGTGGAATCACCCTGACGGGTGTTGCAGCAACCGGCGCAGCGATTTCCAGTGGCACGGTAGAAGCCAAATGCAAAACCGGCACCGGCACAGCCACCAGCAACGCAGACGGCAGTTTTGAAGTCAAAGTGTCCAACGGTGTGGGGCCATGCATGCTCAAAGCCGTGGACCCGATAACCAAGACCACTGTCTATTCTTTTGTTGAACAAGGCTCAACCACCGCCAACATCAATCCGGTCACTCACTTAGTGGTGGCCAATGTATTGGGTGACGACCCCGCGACTTCTTTCACACAATTCACAGACACAGTGGCGAGCAATATCACCACAGACAAAATCAACGCAGGTATGACCAACATCAGAGCAGCCACAGCGGCCATTGGCACAGATGCGGACATGAAAGATGTTGATTTCTTGAAAGGCAGCATGAAAGCCGCCACGTCAGGTCAGGCGGGCGACAGCACCGATCAAAAAATTGACGCTTTAATGGCCTCGCTGATTGCGTCGGACAAAAAAATCAGCGATCTGGCGACACAAATTAAATCGGTGAAATCTGAGACAGAAGCTAAATCCAAAATGGAGACCGTGGTGGGCAAGGCAAAAAATGCATTAGAAAGCTGTCCTTACGTCAGAAGCGGAAAGATTTGGGCACTCAATATCTATGGTGGTGACCCTGTGGGCTATGACATGGACTTCACAGCGGGCAGTATGAAGATGACGAATCTTTCAACCAATGTGAGTTCTGATGTAGTTCTCAAAAAGGATACGTCAGGTAAGACCATTCCATGCGCATTCACCAGCACTATCGATGGCAATGCGCTTGAAGTCCGCGTGTCTGAAGGTGGTGTTTGGGCTTGGGCTATGAGTTCATCAAATCAATTTGGCATCACGGTTCCGCAGCAAACAAATAATTCCCTCACCGATGCGAATTTTGCGGGCACTTACCCGGCTATTGCATTCTTGAACAATACAAGTTACGGACAATTTGCCGATCCTAGAAAATACGTGATTAACACTTCAAGTAGTATGAAGGCTTATGGTTGTGACACCACCAGCTCTACCGCAGCACCTGATTGCACTGAAGAAATAGAAACTATTACCAGTGATAGCTGCACTAAAAATGCCGACGGCACATACTCGTGCACGCATCCAGATGGCGGTAGTTACAAAACCATTCTGTATTCGACCGGCAGTCAATCCACTATGTTTATTACTGTGACAGACACCTATGTCAGTCAATTCAAAACTACATTCAACGGCCTGATCGCCATGACCAAGCTCACACCCATGAGCCTCCCAAGTGTCGGTCAAGAAAGGGCAGCAGGTATGGAGTGGTCAGTGGGCTCTTACTACACGCAGAACTCAAGCTTGGGCTTTTATTCAGGTGAAAATTCAGGATCTAAAGTAATGACAGTTTCACCTCAAACCAATTCCTACACTTATGTGATCGCTCCGCAAGACTCTCAGCCAACCACCTACACCAGATATATAAACCCGCAAAGTGGATTTGCTTTAACCACCAAAACAAATTTCAAATCCCTGTCTATTGGTTCGCCCACTGGTTGGGCTCTGGGTGTAGGTCAATACGTCCCGGGATTTGGCGGTAACTTTAAGGACTTCAACATTAACATACGCGCCAAACGCTAAGCGCATTTCTGCCGGTCTTGCATAAAAAACCGGCAACCAAACAACAGGCTATTTTTGGACTTCCAAGCATGGCCTGTTTTTTTATGTCCGCATAGGTTTGGCCCTGTTCACCACTGCACTTCACACCACACATTTGCATAGCGAATATGTGCATGCTGCGACCACATGGCCGTGCTAGGCTCGCTCACATGAACCCGCATTACGCCAACCCTGCCGACATCGATTCACGCAAAGCCGCTTGGCGCTTGCTGACCACTTTGCTGTTGATGCTGTTGGGTAACAGCGGCATGTACGCGGTGTCGGTGGTGCTGCCTGCGGTGCAAGCCGAGTTCGGCATCAGCCGCGCAGATGCCTCCATCCCTTACACCTTGTGCATGCTGGGCTTTGGCTTTGGCGGCATGTGGTTGGGCCGTTGGGCAGACCGCATTGGTATCGCGCGGGTGTTGGCGGTGGGTGCAGCCGGTGTCACCGGTGGCTTTGTCTGGGCTGGCATGTCGGGCGGCATCATCGGTTTTGCTTTGGCGCAAGGCCTGTTGGGTTTGCTGGGTATAGCGTCCACCTTCGCGCCCTTGTTGGCCGACACCGGCCAATGGTGGAACAAGCGTCGCGGCATTGCGGTGGCGGTGTGCGCCAGCGGCAACTATTTTGCGGGTACGTTGTGGCCGCCGATGGCGCAATGGGGCGTGACGCACATCGGTTGGCGCAGCACTTATGTGTGCATCGGTGTGTTTTGCGGCCTGGGCATGGCGCTGCTGGCTTTGCGTATGCGCGAACGCCCGCCGCAACTGCAACACGCACCAGTCAGCCACACCGGTGTGGTCGCCTCAGACCGGCCCTTTGGTTTGTCGGTGCCGCAAGCGCAATGGCTGCTGAGTCTGGCGGCGGTCGGTTGCTGTGTGGCCATGGCGATGCCGCAAGTGCATATCGTGGCGTACTGCAGCGACTTAGGGTTCGGCGCGGCGCGCGGCGCGGAGATGTTGTCGCTGATGCTGGCCTGTGGCATCGTCAGCCGTTTGGTGTCCGGCGCGATTTGCGACCGCATCGGCGGCATTCGCACTTTGCTGCTCGGCTCGGTGTTGCAAGGCATTGCGCTGTTGATGTTCTTACCGTTTGACGGATTGGTGCCGCTGTACCTGGTGTCAGCCATGTTCGGTTTGTTTCAAGGCGGCATCGTGCCGTCTTACGCCATCATCGTGCGCGAGCATTTTCCGGCGGCAAATGTGGGGGCCAGCACCGGCACCATCATCATGGCCTCGCTGGTGGGCATGGCCTTGGGCGGTTGGTTGTCCGGCAAGATTTTTGATATCAGCGGTTCTTACCACGCGGCGTTTATCAATGGCGTGGCGTGGAATGCTTTGAATATGGTGATTGTGTTGTGGTTGTACAGGCGGTGGAAAAACCAAGCCAGTGCTTAATGCCAAGTTGCTATGAGTCCACACCTGCGGCATTAGACCTATGGCTTACGCGCCACAAACACAAACCGGTTCAAACTGAAGAAATAACCGCCCGCGTCTTTCATGGTTTGCACATCGGCTTGCCAATCGGCTGCGAGTTGCGGGCCAAAGTCTGGCAAGCCTCCAACGAAGGACGCAATGAAACCCATCATGCCGCCGCTGAAAGTGTCGGTGCTGTAATTCATGTTCATCAAAGGAATGGTGTGCGCTTGCACATCTGCAAAACCCGCGCCTTGCATGCGTTGGATCAAAGTGCGCGGCAGTTGCGGGTGTGGAATATGTTGGCTCCAGCCTTGCATGATGCGGCGCATGCGAGCCTCATCTCGGCAGGCCCACACGCAAGACTCCCAATCCGTGTCCACCAGCAGCACCTGTGCGCCGGGCTTCATCACCCGCCACAGTTCGCTCAATGCATCATCAATATCGGCCACGTATTCGTAGACTTGCGTGGCCAGCGCCACATCAAAAGTCGCATCTGCAAACGGCAGCTGCAATACATCGGCTTGGTGAAACGCCACTTGCTTGGCATCGGCACAACGGCGTGCGGCCAACTGCAACATAGGCGGCGCGATATCGATCGCATCCACATGGCCGCTGTTGCCCACGGCCTGCGCCAGCGACAAAGAGGTAAGGCCCGGGCCGCAACCAATGTCTAAAGCGTGCATGCCTGGCTTGACATCCAGCAGCTGAAAAATTTGTTCGCGCTGCTGCACGACATCGGGTGTGAGGTAAATTTTTTCCAAGCGCTCGGCTCCGGCCTGGTCAAACTGCGCCAGCGTGCTGTCTGTGTCTTTCATACGTCCAACTCCAAATAACTTTCAAACACCGCCACATGCACCAGCGCATCCTCTGCGCCTTGCGGCCACAAATGCGCGGCTTCAAAACGCACGTCGTAAGTGGGCTCGTCATCCGCGTGTATGCCGTGGCCGTGTGCATCCGGAAACGGATAAGCAGGAGATTGACTGATCACCACACCGTGTTTTCCGCGTATGTAACCGGGCATGCGCACATGGCCTGCCACATGTTTATCGCGTACACGCACATGGTCGCCCGGCACAAACGCGGTGCGGCCCGCGTGGTTGCCGCGTCCCGCAGCCGGGGGCATGGCCAGCGGATAAGCACCGCCTGCGAGTTGCTCCAATTCCTCGCGCGTGACCAAGCCTTTCTCCACACACAGCGTCGCCAAACTGGTCAGCGAGCGTTCGTAATAACTGGCGCTCAGGTAATGCTGTGGTGTCATGCGCTCGATGGCGTGTCGGTATTCGTCCATGTTGAACACACCGCTTTTCACCGCCAAGCTGTACAAGGCATTCGCCCGCACTTCCCAGTCGGCATGAAACACCACCGCGTCGCGGCTGTGCAGCACTTTGCCGAAACCTTGTTTGCCGCCCAAGTCGTGCATGCCGTCCATGTGTCTTCCTTTAAATGCGGGCCACGCCGATCAGCGCGTCTTTGCTGATGAGGGCAGTGAGTTGTTCTAACGAGAAACCTTCTGTACCAGCAGGCCGTTGCGGCATCACCATGTAGCGCGTGTCAGCGGTCGTGTCCCACACACGTATTTGCATTTGCGCGGGCAAGTCCAAACCCATCTCACGCAAGACCGTGCGTGCCTCTCGCACCACGCGCGAACGGTAAGCCAGTTCCTTGTACCAGTCAGGCGGCAAACCGATGATGGTGAACGCAGTGCATGAACACAGCGTGCAACAAATCACATTGTGTATGTCGTCGGTGTTTTCAAGCACGACGAAATGGCGGTGGTGCGGCGGCATGCTCAAACCTGCTTCGCGGATCGCGGCCATGCCATCAGTCAGCAGCAATTGCTTGAACGCCGGGTCTGTCCAAGCGCGTGCAATCAGGCCCGCACCATTGGCAGGTACCCAGTGATCGTGCGCGAGTTCGTCAAACGTGTCGATGAATTCGGCAGGCTGCATGCCGTGGCGTTGCAGCACGGTTTGTATCGCGTCCAGTCGTTGCTCGATGCTGGCTATCGGTGTGGTGTCGGTGGTCATGGCCTGGCCTTGAACAGATAGATGAGAATCATGTTAACCGCCACACACACTGCCACCATGAGCCTGTCTTCTGTTCAAACATTTTTTCAGTCACTGCAAATCGATATTCCGATTTTGGAAACCGAGGCCAACACCGCCACCGTGGCGCTGGCCGCTGCCGCACACGGCGTAGAGCCCGGGCGCATTGCTAAAACACTGGCATTCAAACTGAGTGATGGCCGCGATGTGTTGGTGGTAGCACGCGGCGACGCACGCATAGACAACCTGAAATTCAAAAGCGCTTTAGGCAAAGGCAAGATGTTGTCACCCGAGGTGGTGGCTGACATCACCGGCCACCCGGTGGGCGGCGTTTGCCCGTTCGGCTTGGCGCGGCCTCTGCCCATTTATTTGGATGTATCGCTAAAAGCTTTTGACGAGGTGTTGCCAGCGGCGGGCTCGGTCAATAGCGCGGTGAGGATATCGGTGGAATTACTTGAGCAAGTGACACAGGGTCAGTGGGTGGATGTGTGTCAGGCAGTGGCTGGGTAGCGCGACTTTCAGAATGTTGTCCATTCAGACAGTGGCAAACCCTCTTGGGCCACAGTCTGGTTGTAGGCTTTCACGAAGTCTGCGTGTTCTTCAAGCCAAAGGTTTGACTGTTCTTTCTTAATGGTTTCTTTCTGTTGAGCATCTTCCAACTGCGGTATGTTTGAAGTGGAGACCATGCATAAGTCCTTTCAATTGATTGCTGATCTGTTAACCGCTTGCAACGATTGATCTATGCAAACCAGCGTGTGCTTCTTAAAATTTACAGCACATCCGCCCCTTGGAAGTAAGCCCTCTCACCCATCCAGAGAGTGTGCAGAAACCCTGGGGCATTCTTTTTTTAGCTGCTGAATTATTAATCCGGCTTTGATTGAATCCGACGGAAATTATCGCATTGAGCATTTTTAGTCTTGCGCTTACCGCAACCGAATTTCAACTGTCTTACCCACCGCCCTGGCCGCCTTGATCAACGTATCCAATTGAATGGACAAATTCTCCGGGTCAAGTACCCGGTCTAACTGAGATCGGCTCGTCACCATGCGCTGCGCCATAGCCACTTTGCTGATATTTCCGGTTTGCATGGCATCACTCAGTTGCTCGGCCAATGCACGCTTCAATGCGCGCGCTTGAACTGACTCATAAATACCTTCTTCAATCAAGAATTCGTCAAAGCTGCTTCCCGAGTGTTTGTTGGATTTAGTTGTTTTGCTCATGTTTCCATTCTTTCAAACGTGTGATGGCGTATTCACCGTCTTTAACCATTCGCGAACAGGCTCATGCCCTGATGCAGAACAGTAAAAAATAGCAGGTAACTTTTGAATCGGCCTCATTTGTAATGTACCTTAAAAAGTACTTTATAAGTACCGACTTCATTCAATGGAATGAATATCAGCAACCAAAGATTAATCCTTTGGTCGCTGTGTATCTATCAAACAACTACCCTATGACGTGTGCGCCATTCACTCCGGCCGCTAAGCCTCAATACGTCTCCAACTGCAACCTACCCTCTTGCTTCAACCCCGCTGCAATCGAAGTCCAATCCAAACCCGCAGCTACAGCGATGTCGTGCATGGCCTGCAACACGCCCTCTTCCATGCTCTTCAAACCGCAGACATAAAAATGCGTTTGCGGGTCTTGCAGCAAAGTGGCCAGTTGTGCGGATGCATCCCGCATCGCGTCTTGCACATAGCGCTTAGGTTGACCGGGTGTGCGTGAAAACGCAAAGTGAATATCGATGAAGTCTTTGGGTAACTTTTGCAACGGGCCGAAGTAAGGCAACTCCTGCTGCGTGCGTGCGCCGAAAAACAGCATCAGCTTGCCGCCTGCAAATTTGCCGCTGGCCTGTATGCGTCTGCGCCATTCGGTCATGCCGCGCATGGGTGCGCTGCCGGTACCGGTGCAAATCATCACGATGTGGCTGCCAGGGTGGTTGGGCATCAAAAAGCTGCTGCCAAACGGGCCAATCACTTGCACGCTATCGCCGGTTTTCAGGTCACACAAATAGTTGGATGCCACGCCTTTCACGGCCTGGCCATGGTGGTCTTGCACCACGCGTTTCACGGTGAGTGATAAGTTGTTGTAACCGGGCCGCTCGCCGTTGCGCGGGCTGGCCACTGAATATTGACGCGCATGATGCGGCTTGCCATTCGGGTCCACGCCGGGCGGCACGATGCCCACCGATTGACCTTCGAGCACCGGAAACGGCATGCTGCCAAAGTCCAGCACGATGTGGTGTGTTTCGTTGTCTGTGCCGGGCTCATTCACTTGCATATTGCCGACCACCGTCGCGGTGATCGGCGACTTGGGGCCATGCAAATTGGTGTATGGATGTGCGGCAGACCATGGCGGCACAGTGGCACCCATGGCTGCGGTGTTGAGCGCGGGCGCAGCAGAACTGGTGGTTGGCACGGATGTGGCCAATGTTTCAAACGCCGTGCTGCCCGACACTTGCGAAGTGGCTTGCAATGCATCCACCGCTTGCGCGGCCGGCAGTTCGTCCCAGGACAGTTGTTCTGCCAATGAATACGCTTTGCTGCGCAACACTGGCAACCAATGGTCAATCGAACCCGTGGGGCACGGCGGCACGCAAGCCATGCAGTGGTTGCATTTGTCCGGGTCGACCACGTAGTTGCGGCTGTCGTGCGTGACCGCACCCACGGGGCAAGTGGCTTCGCAGGTGTTGCAGCGTATGCACACCTCGGGGTCAATCACGTGTTGCTGTAGCAGTTCGGCGGTGTCTGTGCTCATGGCTTGGTTTTGTGTTCGTGTTGTTGCGATTGTGGCTGCAATTGGTCTCTTGATTTGGTCTTCTGATCTTTGCTGAGCCCTAGGCCACGCAGACCGGGGCCGGGTTCCTCATGCGCAAGCTTGAAATCGTCACCCGACCCCGGCCTGCATGTCCTCTGCGAAGGAAATGACTTTGCGCGACACAGATGTACTTGAAGCCAACTCGAAGTGCATTTTCTATCCTTGAAACTACGAGCTAAAACAATGTGAATCGCAGCGCGGTGGAAGCGGCAGGCGGGGTGACGATTTCAGCTCGCTGTATGAGGAACCCCGCCTGTCGCTGCCGACGTGCGGGTTCAACAATCATGTGCAACTTGAACCGTCCGACATCACCACCGCCACAGCGGCTTAGCAATCTTTCACCACACAAACCAACTGATGCCTTTCGCAGCGCGGTGGAAGCGGCAGGCAGGGTGACGATTTCAGCTCGCTGTATGAGGAACCCCGCCTTTCGCAGCGCGGTGGAAGCGGCAGGCAGGGTGACGATTTCAGCTCGCTGTATGAGGAACCCCGCCTGTCGCTGCCGACGCGCGGGTTCAGCAATCTTTCACAACCCGAACCAACCAACATCACCACCGCCACGCGAGTTCAGCAATCTTTCACCACACAAACCAACTGATGCCTTTCACAGCGCGGTGGAAGCGGCAGGCAGGGTGACGATTTCAGCTCGCTGTATGAGGAACCCCGCCTGTCGCTGCCGACGCGCGGATTCAGCAATCATCTGCAACTTGAACCAACCAACATCATCACCGCCACACCGGCTTAGCAATCTTTCACCACACAAACCGACTGACGCCTTTCGCAGCGCGGTGGCAGAGGCAGGCGGGGTGACGATTTCAGCTCGCTGTATGAGGAACCCCGCCTGTCGCTGCCGACGCGCGGGTTCAGTGCATCAACTGGTTCAAATACAAAAGCTGCAATCAGTTGAACCGCACATACTCAAAGTCCACCGGCTGACGATTGATACCCATCGCAGGCGGCGCAATCCAGTTAGCGAACTTGCCCGGCTCCACCACACGGCCCATCAGGCTTTGCACAAACGCACGGTCTTCCGCTGTGGGCAACCACTCGCCTACCTTGGCACTCCATTCCTGCTCAGACACCACACGGCCATCCGGCGACACCTTAGCGCCAGACAAAGCGCCGATGTT
>CANNRV010000002.1 GCA_947508145.1 Comamonadaceae bacterium | reverse complement strand
TAGCAGCGTTGGACGGATTCCACCTGCTGAGTTCGCCCACCTTCATCGGCAGCGAGCTGCCAATGAAGGTGAATCCATCAATTCAAATTTAGATTAACCTTAACCCGGACTTCCAACTAATGAGTGGTATGGCAAAAGGGGGCAGGTCAGCAGACCCTGCTATTGATGGATTCAACATCGGCATGAATTGTGGAGAAACTGCTGGACAGACTGTGTTTCATTGCCATGTGCATTTGATGCGAAGACGCAAAGGTGATGTTGAGAACCCGAGAGGTGGTGTGCTTCACATCATTGCTGGCAAAGGTTTCTATTAGGATAAGAAATGACTGGTGTACTCATTGAACTACTTATTGAATTAAGTGTGATCCTGCTTGCACCAATCGTTCACAACTACTATCTGTGGAAGGTGATGAAGGTTGACACATCAGTCATTCAACAGAACATCAAAATCTTTTCATTCTTCTATCTGTTAATTGCAATCGGTGTTGCATTTCTACTGACAACACCAAAAGTTCATGCAAACGAATCGCATTGTTACTCCAACCAAAATGCTGATACCAAGAATTCATGCCTCGCATTGGCAAAGCACCAAGAGTCATACTGTTACTCAATACATGAGTCTGACGCAAAGAATCTCTGTCTGGCACAAATAAAGAATCAGAAAAGTTACTGCTACAGTATCAAATCAAGTGACACTAAGAATCAATGCCTTGCTTTGGTGAAGTAGCATGAAATCAAGCAACTTAACTCCTTTCTTCAGTGATACAAATATTCAATCGCCGAAGGAATATTTTTATGCTTCTAAACTATCAAAAAAAACTAATACTTTAAAAGACTGAACATGAGCATCGTGCCTTCAGGTGCATCATTGAAATTGGTAAAACTCTTTCAGAATTACAACAATACAAAAATCGAATTAAATCTGAAAAAATTGATGACCTCTGGATAGGTCTAATCAAAGAAATTTCATTGAGTCCTAGTACTGTTACTAAGTACATAAAGATTTCTGAAAATCCAATCATCACAGACAAAAGATTTTTCAGTCAAATTCCTCCAAGTGTCTATTCACTTTATGAATTATCAAAACTTGATCCCATTGCTCTGCAACTGCTTATTGAAAGTGACGAAGTAACCGCAACAGCTGGACGGACTACTATTAATTCAATTACTTCAACAGTCAAATAAAATCAAACAAAATTAAAAATCAATTTCCTCTAGTGACACTGTACACAGACAAAAATAATTTGATTTCTCAAGTGACCACGGTTTTGATGTTGACGAAATTATGCTCTTGTATTCAAATAATGATAATTACAACATCAAAATTTAAGATGATGACGAATGAATGCAACCCCTGACAAATCAAAATTGCGTGAACTGATTCAGAAGTCTGCCACCAAAGACCTTCTGTATCTCCACATCAACCCAGTTGAACCGAAGTCGCTAGAGTCTGCTTTGAATGAGTTACAGAAGTTCGTTGGTAAAGGTGGTGCAGAGGTGGTGGTGGTGGTTAGAAATTAATTTCCTGAAACGTCAATAATATAAAAACCACCTCGCCCAATGAACGACTCTCCATATAGATCCCCATACACTCGTCTTCCCCATGGAATTAGTAATTCCTTATCAACCCAAACGACTCTTCGATCAAAATAATTTTTCGATTTTCCTAATGGATCTAAATCATCGCCTTGATTAACTGTTTCAATTAAAAAAACCTCCCTTTTTCCAATTGGAGTTTCAATAATTGCTTCAAGTTCAACAGATATGTATATCGAGAATTTTTTCCCGTTTGTACCAATATATTGACTGTAAGTATTTTTCCCCATTTTAAAAGGGAATACCTTATCCAATGCATTCCTAAATTCCTTAATACCAATATCATTTATTGAATCTTTAAATACAAGTAAGACTCCTTTATAAATTTCAATTTCTAGTTGTCCTACTAATGCATTTTTAATTTGTCCGTTATCTTCTATTATTTTGATGATATTTGAATTTGCCTTAGCGTTTAGTGATGTGTTGGCAGTGAATATCCAATTGTCAATTTTTTTATATGAATTTATTTGTTTCAAATTATCTTTTTTGGAATTAATTAAAAAAGAAGAATCTATCCAGCCATCAACATTTTTAATTTTTATTTTTGAATAAGCATTTTTATCTTCACCTAAATAGATAATCTCTTCTTCTTTATTTATTTTCATCAAAATTTCAGAACTCTCATCAGGTGATTTGAGTATTTCAACATTATTAATTTTTGAAGTTAAAACATCACCTACTATGAATTTATTTGTAGAAGTTTGACTAAAGGTAATTGTTGAAAATAAAAGTAATATGAATACACTTATTGTTGTTTTCATGTGACATGCCTTATTTTTTAACAAGTATTTCTTCAACCCAACCAACACCATTTTCAGTTCTGACTTTTACAAAACCTTGTTCAGTTACTCCCAAATAAAGCAAATCATCAGTTTTTGATAATTTACCTATTACTTCACCTTCTTCGTTTGGTGTTTTTAATAAAACAACATTTGCCACTTTAACTCTCAACATATCACCTTTATTGTAAGAGTTTGCTTTTGGAGCAGATTTTGCATTTTCAACAGATTTTTCATTAATATTAGAGTCAGCAAGTGTTGGCAAATCTCTAATTGATTTAACAATATTATTGTAGTTGTCAAGTAATGCAGCAGCAACGATTTTCCCCTCTGCTGTACTTGTGTATGCACCTGCACCAACACCACCTAATACACCACCAATTCCAAAATCTGCCTTCTCTACATTGCCCTCTGCTGCTGCAACTTGAAGACCAGACCTGACATC
The DNA here is from genome assembly GCA_947508145.1 of Comamonadaceae bacterium. GTDB lineage: Bacteria > Pseudomonadota > Gammaproteobacteria > Burkholderiales > Burkholderiaceae_C > Limnohabitans. The sequence goes on along the minus strand of CANNRV010000002.1, from coordinate 38,436 downwards.
AGAAATAATTATTGATGTTTGTGCTTGTTTAATATTCATGCCAGCACCAACTGCACCTGCAATCATTCCTATCGGTCCAAATAAACCACCTACAGCACCTATTGCAGCACCTCCAGCATTATTGGTGCTAAACGCAACAGTTGCAGTCATTATGAAATCAGCACTAACTAACTGACCTTTTCCAATATTTTGGTCTGCCCGAAGGTCGCCATTTTCTGATAGTGCTCTTTCTTGCATGATATTTTGCATTGCTTTTCCACGCTCAACCACTTGAAAGCATTTTGATTGTTGTATTATTAATCTTAATAATTGTGTTGGTGGTGGTAACTTATATCGGTTCAGTAGTGCTTGTATATCATTTTGAGGTTCTGAAATAGCAATAGTCCCTAGAGATCTTTCACATTTTTCTAGACTTGGTGCTGCATTTATACTTCCAGACGCTGTTGCTGATCCTTTTATTGGGGTATTTGCTTCTCCAGGCTTAGTTCCAAAGTTATCTTTTAATTTATCGAATAGATTTGGACCTTTATTTTCTGTTTGAGTAGTTTGAAGAGATCCTCTGCCTTGGGAATAACAATTAAAAGTAGACAGACAGAATATTATGAGAGAGAGAGTTATTTTCATTTTAAGTCCTAGATTACTTTTTATTTACTTTATTTGAAGATGCCAATTTTTTTCAAGTATCAGTCCAAGCAGACATTGATATCTTGTTGATATTAATTGTAATGAACATAATTTCCACAGTCTCAAAATGTAAACAATTTGAGATGGATTCAAAAAGCATTACATTTTTTGGTGGTTGCCAAGTCTCACAACTTGTCTCACCATCCACAGATTCCTATCAAATTTAACAAATCTGTTTATTATGTCAAGCATCGGTTACGCCAGAGTGTCGTCTTACGGTCAATCGCTTGAGGTTCAACTGGAGAAGTTGTCGTTCTGTGACACTGTGTTCCAGGAGAAGCAGTCTGCTCGTAATGACGACCGAGAACAACTCCAACGATGCCTGAACTATCTGAATGATGGTGACAGTCTGGTCATCACTAAACTTGACCGACTCGCAAGATCCACCCGTGACCTACTGAACATCATGTCAAGACTAGACAGAATGAAAGTCAAACTTGTAGTCTTGGATCAACAGATTGACACTTCTACATCTACTGGGATGTTGCTTTTTACAATGCTTGGTGCCATTGCTACTTTTGAGAATGACCTTCGCCGAGACAGACAGTCACAAGGTGTTGAACACGCAATCAGACGTGGTGTGAAGTTTGGACGCAAATGTGTTCTCAACGATGAACAACTGATGACGATGAAGTCAATGCGACTCAATGGTGACTCTATCCACGACTTGATGAATCAATTCAAAGTCAGCAGAGCAACTGTCTACCGATGCCTGTCACAGGTACAACACTGACGATTCACTAGAACATTAAAAAACCCACTCGTAAGTGGGTTTTGATTGTGTTCTGATGCCTTCTTACTGAACGACTTCTTGTTCAGTGAAGATTGATGACTTTTTGTTCTTCCTCGGCACACGATGTTCTTTTTTGACTCTTGGTTCTTTCACACTCAACGCAAACGCAATATGTTCTGCGTTCAGTTGGTTCTGCTTGGCGATGGAAACAATCTGTGCCAGTGCGTCCGAGTGTGTTGATTGAATCTGACGCATTTCTTCCTTCTGCATTGACTCAATCATCTTGCGAAGTTTGACCAATGTTGTCCCTGTGTCACTCTGTGTCATATCGTTACCTCAGTGAGTTGTTGATGAGGGTTTGGATGGTATGAATGGTGGTGGGAATGGCAAGTTGGTTTGTGTAGGAAATCAAACAACAGAGACCTATTTTTTGATCCTCAAACATGTGGTGAAAACATGTGGTAAAGACATAGAGGACCAAATGAAAAATCCCTTATAAATCAATAACTTATAAGGGATTTATGGGTCTGGCGGAAAGAGAGGGATTCGAACCCTCGGTACAGGAGAACCTGTACGCCGGATTTCGAATCCGGTGCATTCGACCACTCTGCCATCTTTCCGGGTCTTCAAGGTGCGCAAAAATTCTATCAGCGCACTTTCTCAAACATCACTGTTTGGGTGTTGGCACGCCATCCACCACAGGGGCAGGTTCAGGTTTGGCTGGTGCGGTGGTTGTTGATTCGGCTTTGGCCGCAGCATTCGGTGCAACTTCATTGGCAGAGCGTGGTGCGCGGGTCAATATCACCGTGGCGGCACCCAACATATTGCCTTCTTGGATTTCAATGGTCACGTTGAACTCGCCTTTGCTGAACAACAGCACGCTGGTTTTGGCTCGCACGGCTGACAACAATGTCCAACCTTGGCTGGGGTAGGTGTCCAGAAAATACGTATAGGCTGCGGTGGCATCACGGGAAGGATCCATCACCACACGGCCCACCCAGTTGTTACCCGAGCCGATGACGGTGGATTGCTCATGGATGATGCGAGCACCCGCAGGCAACTGGGTTTGCGACAACAAATCTGTGCCTGACAAATCTATAGAGGAAGCGGTGCGACCGGCACCCATGGGCATGCCAGAGCAAGCGGTCAACAACACAAGCATGGAACAAATAGAAAAATAAAGCAAACGCATGGTAGATCCTTGGTGGTTAAGGTTTCAAAACTTCAATGTGTCCCAAGTAGGGACGCAAAACTTCGGGAACTTTGACGCTGCCATCGGCTTGCTGGTAATTCTCCAACACCGCCACCAGCGTGCGGCCCACTGCCAGGCCTGAGCCGTTCAAGGTATGCACCAGTTCATTCTTGCCTTGGGCATTTTTAAAACGCGCTTGCATGCGGCGTGACTGAAATGCTTCGCAGTTAGAGCATGAGCTGATTTCGCGGTAAGTGTTTTGCGCAGGCAACCAGACTTCCAAATCGTGTGTGCGTGCCGCGCCAAAACCCATGTCAGCGGTACACAGCAGCATGACGCGGTATGGCAAACCCAGCTTTTGCAAAATGGCTTCGGCGTGACCCGTCATTTCATCTAGCGCGGCGTTGCTGTGCTCGGGGTGAACAATTTGCACCATCTCCACTTTGTCAAACTGGTGCTGGCGAATCATGCCGCGTGTGTCACGTCCGTGGCTGCCTGCTTCAGAGCGGAAACACGGTGTGTGCGCTGTCAGCTTCATCGGCAAATCGCTTTCAGCCAGCAATTTATCGCGCACAAAATTGGTCAGCGGCACTTCGCTGGTGGGTATAAGGTAAAGCGCCTGTCCATCGTTATCACCGTCTTGACCGCCTTTTTTGGCGGCGAACAAATCTTCTTCAAACTTAGGCAACTGGCCGGTGCCGCGCAGGCTGTCGGCGTTGACGATGTAAGGCGTGTAGCACTCGGTATATCCATGCTCCTCGGTTTGCACATCCAACATGAACTGCGCCAAGGCGCGGTGCAAGCGGGCGATCTGACCTTTCATCACTGCGAACCGCGAGCCGGACAACAACACGCCGGTTTCGAAATCCAAGCCCAAAGGTTCACCGATATCCACATGGTCTTTGGCAGCAAAACCCAATGGCACGGGTTCGGTGCCGGTGGGGCTCCAGCGTCGCAGTTCCACATTGGCGTGTTCATCAGCACCGACAGGCACGCCGTCTTGCGGCAAATTGGGCACGGCCAGCAACAGGGTTTGCAATTCGATTTGCAAGCCTTCCAGACGTTGCGCTGAACTGTCGAGCTCATCTTTGAGTTGCGCCACTTCAGCCATCAGCGCATCGGTGGATTCACCTTTGGCTTTCATCTGACCGATGTTTTTAGACAAGCTGTTGCGCTTGGCCTGCAATTCTTCCGTGCGGGTTTGTAGGGTTTTGCGCTCGGCTTCGAGTGACTGAAAAGCCTCGACATTCAAAAAAGGCTGAGGTTGTTTGCGGGTTTGCAAACGTTGGATGACCTGGTCCAGGTCGCGGCGAAGAAGTGCAATATCAAGCATGGTTGGAATCAAAAGTTAATCGTGTCGCAAGCCTTTGGGCAGCGGGAATTTGACGGTTTCTTGTATGCCTGCCAAGGTGCGTACAGACACAGCACCCATTTCACGCAAACGGGTGATGACTTGTTGCACCAAGATATCAGGCGCTGATGCACCGGCGGTCAGACCGATGCGGCTTTTGCCTTGCAACCAATCGGCTTGCAATTCATCCGCATGGTCAACCATGTAACTGGGGGTGCCGTATTTGGCGGCCACGTCGCGCAAGCGGTTGCTGTTGGAACTGGTGGGGCTGCCTACTACGATGACCACATCCACCTGCGGGCTCAGCAGCTTGATGGCATCCTGGCGGTTTTGCGTGGCATAGCAAATGTCTTGTTGTTTAGGCTCGCGCACCTTGGGGAAACGCGCTTTGACAGCCGCCATGATCTCGGCGGCATCATCCACACTCAAGGTGGTTTGCGTCACTACTGCCAGTTTGTCAGTTTGTTCGGGCTGGACGGTGAGCACATCTTCTGCATCTTCCACCAGATGTATGCCCGAGGGCAATTGACCCATGGTGCCTTCAACTTCAGGGTGGCCTTTGTGGCCGATCATGATGAATTCATAACCCTCTTTGTGCAGTTTGGCCACTTCCACATGTACTTTGGTGACCAGCGGGCAGGTGGCATCGAACACCTTGAAGCCGCGACGTTGTGCTTCGTGCTCGACTTCTTTGGGTACGCCGTGGGCACTGAACACCAGCGTGGCATCCGGCGGCACATCGTTCAAGTCTTCAATGAAGATGGCACCACGGGCGCGCAAATCGGCCACCACATGGGTGTTGTGCACGATTTCGTGGCGTACATAAATAGGTGCACCGAATTTCTCCAGCGCATGCTCAACAATGTCGATGGCGCGGTCCACACCGGCGCAAAAGCCGCGCGGTTCAGCCAGGATGATTTCAGCGTTGCCCGAGGTGCTCATTCACAACACTCCTATCACTTTGACTTCCAGAGTGACCGGCAAGCCGGCCAAAGGATGGTTGAAATCGAACAAAACCGCATCCGGCTTGACCTGTTGCACCGCACCGGCATAGCGGCCTTGGTTGTCAGGGGCGGGGAACTCCACCACTTCACCGACAGCGTATTCGGCCTGCGCATCGCCAAACTGTTCCAGCAACTGGCGCGGCACCCATTGCAACATATCGGGGTTGCGCTCGCCGTAGGCCTCACCGGCGGGAATGTCCAAGGTGACATGTTGGCCTTCGCTCAAACCCAATAAGCGTTCTTCAATGGCGGGAGCGAGTTCGGCATTGCCCAACGACAAAGTGGCAGGCAGTCCGCCAAATGTGTTGATGATGTCGCCATGCGGTCCGCTCAAGCGGTAATGCAAAGTCAGAAATGAACCGGGTTGGATCAGCGTTGGGGCTGTCATGCTTGCCTTTGTAAACTCGGCCTATTGTAGAAAGGACCTGGATCACCGCGAAATCCGGTGACAGCGCACTTTTTCAATCGCCCAAAAACACGAAGATTCACCGGTGTCCCATGATTGATGTATTGAATGAGCCGGTAAACATGTTGTTACAGGAAATCCCCAAAAGCACCCGCCCGCGCGAAAAATTGCTGGCCATGGGCAGCCACACCCTGACTGATGCCGAGTTGTTATCGGTGATGTTGGGCACCGGACTGCCAGGCCAAAACGTCTTGCAACTGTCGCAGTCGCTGATAGACGAATTTCATGGCCTGGCCGGGCTGCTGCAAGCCACACCGGCGTTGATGGAAAAAACCAAAGGCTTGGGTGCCGCCCGGCGGGCCCGCTTGCTGGCGGTGATGGAGTTGGCAAGACGCGCAGCGATCCAAAAAATGCGCCAGCGCAATGTGATGAACAACCCGGAAGTGGTCAGGCAATTTTTACAAATGCAAATGGGCGCGTACAGCCAGGAAGTGTTCGCGGTGCTGTTCATGGATGCCCAATACCGCTTGCTGGTATTTCAGGAAATGTTCAGGGGCACTTTGAACCAAACCTCGGTGTACCCACGTGAAGTGGTGAAGCTGGCTTTGGAAGTCGGGGCGGCGGCGGTGATCTTGTCGCACAACCATCCCAGCGGCGAGGTGCGGCCCTCCATCGCCGACAGCAACTTGACCCGCACTTTGCACACAGCCTTGTCCATGGTGGACATCAAGCTACTAGACCACATCATCGTCGGCCCGGGACAGTGTTGGTCGATGGCGGAGCGCAGCCCATGGTGAAAGCCCGCAGTCTGCAAGATTTGGCCGCCATGAAACAAGCCTTGGCCGAGCAAGCGGCGCGCGAAGCGGCCGAGGCCGCGGAGAAGTTGGCGGCACAGCGGCGTGCAGCGGCTGAACGCAATTTGTTTCAACGCGCGGTTGGTGCGGTGCAGCCACTGAACCAACAACCGCGTGTGCTGTTGGCCGGTGAGCCTGCACCACCCTTTGCGTTTCAGCAAAAAATCGATGACGACAACGTGCTGCGCGAAAGCTTGAGTGATGACTTTGACGTATCTACCCTGCTGGATACCGACGACGAACTAAGTTACAGACGCACCGGCATAGGCACCGATGTGACGCAAAAACTGCGCAAAGGCCACTGGAGCATGCAAGGCCAGCTGGATTTACACGGCATGCGCAGCGACGAAGCCCGCGAAGCCCTGGGGCAATTCATCAGAGATGCGAATAAACGCGGCTGGCGTTGTGTGCGGGTGGTGCACGGCAAAGGCCTGGGCTCGCCCGGCAAAACGCCGGTGCTCAAGGCCAAGGTGCAGCGTTGGCTGGTGCAAAAAAACGAGGTGTTGGCATTCGTGCAAGCCAAAGGACCTGAAGGCGGTGCCGGTGCGTTGGTGGTGCTGTTGCGGTGAGGGTCTTAGTACGGTTCAATGAAGACACCCCTTGGCCGACCATCCGGTGCGATTTTTTTCTGCGCTTTCGCTCGAAAAAAACGCCCCCTCCGATTCGGCCTGAAGTGATGTTTTCGATTTATAAAGATTGCATTCCTGGTGGCTGTATCAGTTATCGAGCCGCAAAAATGCAGTGAGGAAAAATCGAGTGGACAAACGACATGGCGGGCGGGCCGACGCGAGCGTTGCCGAAGGCGGTGAGCGGAGACCGTCCCGCCGTGGCGTGAACACTTGACTTAAAACAATTGGAACCTGACCCCAATTAATTTTGCTGACCCATCATCCACAACTGGGTTGAGCGCGCGCCGCTGCGGCAAAAGGCCAGCACGGGGCCGGGAGCAGTATTCACCAGTTCGGCCATGTGCGTGACCTGTTCCGGGGTGTACGCGCCGCTGACCACGGGCAGGTAGTGATAGACCAGACCGGCGGCTTCGGCAGCAGCTTGCATTTGCGCCGAGGTGGGCTGGTCCGGACCGCCTTCCTTATCGGGTCGGTTATTGATGACGGTGTGAAAACCATGTTCGGCGATGGGTGCCATGTGCTCGGGCGCGAGTTGCGGGGCGGTGGCGAAATGCTCGGTATGTTTGGTGACTTGCATAGGGGTCCTGTGAAATCAGTGGCTGGGTTTGGCGTCGCCATGGGCATCTTTGGCAGGCGGTGCGCCGTGTGCATCACCATGGCCGTCACCATGACCTGCGGCTGCGGCTTTGTCGTCCTTGCCCTTGCCTTTGGACGGTGCTTTGGCATGGTGGCCGCACAGCATTTCTATGACTTTTTCGCCCACCGTGTCGCCGCTGACGGTTTTCCAAGAGGTGGACTGGGTGCTGGTGAACAGGGTTTTGCCCTCGCCCATCTGGTCGGACTTGGAGGCAAACGCCAGTGAACGGCGGCGGTATTCGTGGCAGTCGTATTCCATCAACACCAGGCGGGATTTGACACCTGCTTTGGTCGGGTCGTTCAAATCAATCAAATGCCAAGCTTGCGGGAACACACTGCTGGCGCGGATTTTGTCGGGGTCCACATACACCACCGCCAAATGGTTGTCGTCCACTTTTTCCCAGTCCGCCATAGCCAGCCAAGGCTGACACAACAACCACAGGGACATTAACCATTTCAAACAACGCATGGATTTCATGTCTGCATTTTGCCATTGCCAAACATGGGTCGGCTCAGTCCAGGCCGCCGCTGCGCTGCACTTGTCGTTCGCAGGCCTGCAACAGCAGCAGCGGTGTCGGCGACCAGACGCACAGCCGTTGCCGCGCCCGGGTCATGCCGGTGTAGATCAGTTCACGCGTCAATATCGGCGCATTACGCTCTGGCAGCACCAGCAGCACTTGCTCAAACTCCGATCCTTGGGACTGGTGCACCGTCATCGCAAACACCGTGTCCACATCGTCCAAGCGGCCCGGCACCTGCCAACGCACGCCACCGGCGGCATCGGCAAACGCCACGCGCCAACGCAATTGCCCATCCACCAGACGCGGCAAGCACATGCCCAAATCACCATTCATGATGCCCAGCGAATAGTCGTTGCGCCGGGCCATGACCGGTCGGCCGACAAACCACGGCTGATCCGGAAAACCCAAGCTTTGTTGCAACTGGCGGTTGAACGCATTCACGCCCCAGCGGCCTTCGCGCAAAGCGCACAAGACGCCGACACGCGCAAAGCTGTGCAAAAGTGACTGCGCTTGCACGTCGGTGCAGCCCGTGTGTGAACGCTGAAGTTCATCCAACTGCGTCAACCAAGGCTGCCAGATAGATGTCAGCTGCGCCAGGGTGGCGCTGTCCGCACTGTCCGCCAGGCTCAGGCGCGACACCACGGATTCATCACTCAAACAGGCTTCGGGCGCTTGCTGCCAGAGTTGCTGCAAAGACTGGCGATCGCCCGCATTCGCGGCACGCGCCCATTGGCCTATGCCCTGCCCGGCATCAAACCGGTGGCTGTGCACCAGGCTGATGGTGTGCGCCGACAAGATCGAACCTTGGCACAACTGCGCCATCACCGCCCCGGCCTCCACCGATGCCAACTGGTCTTTGTCGCCCAGCAAAATCAGCCGCGCACTCAGGGGGACGGCTTGCAGCAACCGCGCCATCATTTCCAAATCGATCATGGAAGCTTCGTCGACCACCACCACATCCGGCGGCAAGCCAGCCGAACTCTCCCGCTCCAGCGACAGCAACCAACGGTGCAAGGTAAGCGCCTGCTCGGGCAAAGCCGCCGCCTCGCCCGCAGGCAGTCGGGTGCGCGCCTGCACCATGGTTTGCGACAAACGCGCTGCCGCCTTGCCGGTCGGTGCGGTCAACACCACGCGCAAAGGCGCCGACGCATTCGCTTGTAACAAGCGCAACAGCTTGACGACGGTGGTGGTTTTGCCGGTGCCGGGGCCGCCGGTGATCAAGGTGACCGCGTGTTGCGCGGCGTGTGCGCATGCCTCGCGCTGCCAGTCTTTCTCTGTGCTCGGGCTGTCAAACAAATGGTCGAGTTGGTCTTGCAAATCCGCCGGGCTGGCGACAGATTGCTGCAAACGCGCTTGCAAGTTGTCACGAATGGTGTGCTCGGCCTGCCAAGCGCGGCGCAAATACAGCTTATCGCCCGCCAGCACCAGCGGCGAGTTCTCGCCCTGTGTCCACGGCAGGCTGTGCAAGCCGTCGGTCAAGTCTGACGGCAAGGCCTGCAATTGTTCAGGGCTCCAAGCCAGTTGTTCGGCGGCGCGTTGCGGCCAGCCGCTGGTGTCCAAGCAAGCGTGGCCGCGACCCAATTGGTGGCTGGCCAACGCCGCCAGCCAACGGTGGCGTTCATCATCAGACGCTTGCAAGCTGTGGCAGAACTGCGCCAGCGCCCAGTCCAAGGCGGTCAGCGGTGTGCGGGCGCTGCCCGGCAAGTGGTGGCGGGTCAAGGCACTGAGCTTCATGCCGCACCCCCGGCAAACGCAGCGTCCAGTTGCAACACCAGTTCACGCGGCGGCTTCATGGCGTGCACCCCTGCACCCTCGCCGTCTATGCCGCGCAAAAACACATAGACCGCGCCACCGATGTGCGTGTCGTAGTCGTAGCCCGGCAAACGTGATTTCAGCAGCCGGTGCAAAGCCAACACATACAACACATACTGCACGTCATAGCGCTTGTCCAACACCGCTGAGTTCAACACATCGTCGGTGTAAGTCGTCAACCAGTTCGATTTGTAATCCAGCACCCAGTAGCGCCCTGCGTGTGTACAGACCAGGTCCATGAAGCCGGTCAACATGCCTTGCAGTTCGCGCTGCTGCAAACCGGGTCTGGTCAGGCCGGGCAGCACATGGCTGCGAATCAGTCCGTCCAGCCAAGCGCTGGCCACACCGGCGGCGCTGAAGTTGAACTCCATCTCCGGCCACTGGCTGTGCGCATCGAGTTGTTGCAACACCAAGGGCGACAAGCCCGTCACGGCGCTGTCCAGCGGCAAGGGGCGGCAGACGATGTGACGCAGCCAGTCGTTCAACATCACTTGTTCTGCTTCGTTCAGGTTCAAGCCCCGGGTTTTGCGCTGAAGCAATTGCTGCCAGGCCAGTTGCACGTAGGCGGCGGTGTTCGCCTGCGCCAGCGGCCAGCCTTGCTGCGCCTGCCATTCCAATAAATCGTGAATCAAGGTGCCGTAGCGAGCGCCTTTGGGAAACTGCTGAAAGCCGCCCAGCGCTTGCTCGCGCTCAGGCTGATCCGCCTCATCAACGCCATGGCTAGCCGCATCAATGCCTGCATCCGTACCGGCCTCTTCGGTGCGCGAGCCCGCTTCCAGTCCGCGCGTCAAGCTGCTGAAACTGGCTGTCCAAGTTCGTGCGTAGTTATGCCGGGTCGCGGTCAATGCGGTTTGCACTTCGCTGTGTTCGCTGAACGGCGCGTACGCCTGGTATTGCGGCTCAGGCAATTCGGCAATGGCTATCTCGGGCGCATCGCCGAATGGCGCTTGCAAGCAGCCGAGCAAGTCGCCGTGCTGCTGGCGTTGCAGCAACAGCGAGACAGCGCTGCGTTTGAGCTTCGCGCCTTCGCCGGACAAGCTGTTGCCGGTGTCGGCCACGCCCAGCCACATGCCGCGCTTGGCCCGTGTCAGCGCCACATACAACAAGCGCATGTCTTCGTCCACGCTGGACTCGGTGATGTCGTTGTCTTCCTCATCGTCTTTGCGGCTGGACGCGGTTTTGAAACTGCCGAGAAACGGCACAAACACAAACGGGTATTCCAAGCCTTTGCTTTTGTGAAAGGTGATGACTTGCACGCAATGCGCATCGGTTTCCAAACGCATTTTTTGTTCTTCCGGGTTGTCCTCTGCGGCCTGAATCTGTTGCGCCAAAAAATGCAACAAGGCCTGCGGCCCGGCCAAGCCAGCGGCTGCGGTTTGCAGCAATTCACCCAAGTGCAACAGGTTGGTCAGCGCCCTGCTGCCTTGGGCTTGCGCCAGCAGTCGTTGGGCAATGCCTTGGCTGTGCATCCATTGGTGGAGCATGGGCAACACGCCGTGTTGCTGCCACTGTTGCAACCATTGCTGACAAGACTCGGCCAGCGCATCGCTTAAGTCCGGGTTGTGCATGGCCTGCGTCAGTTCTTCAGTAGACCAACCCCACAAGCTACCGGCCATGGCGCTGCGCAACCAGCGGGTTTGGCGCGGCATGCTGATGGCACGCAACACCCGCCACAGGTCCAGCGCTTCGCGGCTTTGGTACACATTCGCGTGGTCAGACAAAAACACGCTGGGCAGACCGACTTTGCTCAAGGCAGATTGCATGGCCTGGGCATGCGCATGCGAGCGCACCAGCACCGCCATCTGGCCGGGGTGTATGTCTGTGTGTTGTTGCAACAGGCTGAGCATTTGCGATGCAAAACCGGCGGCCATGGTCTGCACATGCTGCCCGGCCGGCCAATAGTCTTTGTCGGTGATGCCATCCGTCAGACTGAGATGCCAAAAGGTCAAGGGCGGTTGCGCCCGGCCCTGTGCATCGTTCAGCGGGACGGCATCGCTGGCGCTGTGCACACGCGTGAATTCGATGTCGTGCTTGTCCGAGGTGAAGGGTTTCTCTATGCTGCCAAACACCCGGTTGACCGCCGACACCAGCGCAGGCGCCGAGCGGTAATTGGTGTCCAACGTGTAGCAGGCCTCGGGGTCTAGCTGCAAAGCGAAATCACGCGCACGCAAGTAGGTGCTCAAGTCGGCACCGCGAAAACTGTAAATCGCTTGCTTGGGGTCGCCGATCATCACCAAGGCGTTGCTGTCGTCCGCTTCGCCGTGCCGGTAAATCCGGTCCAGGCTGTCGTATTGCCACGGGTCGGTGTCCTGAAACTCGTCCACCATGGCCACCGGGTAATGCTGGCGAATGGCCGTCGCCAACTCACCTTGATCGGCATGCAAAGCCTGGTGCAGGCGTTGCAACAAATCGTTGAAGTCGAATACCGACTGGCTTTGCTTGGCTTGCTGGTAAGACTGGCGCACCGCATGCGCGGCATGCGCAACCAACAGCGATTCGCATTCGGGATGTTGGTCTGCGCTGTCCACCAGCCGACCTATCAAAGCAAACAAGGCAAAGTCCTTGGCCTTGTCCCAACCGCAGGCCAGCAATTTGTCTTCGGTGAAACGCTGCAAGGTGGCCGGGCGTATGTCGCAGCCATGCTCGGCCCAAGCTGTGAGCTCATCCACCCACTTGGAGAAATTCGGCGTGGTGATGCCTGCGGCTTTGATCAAGCCCGCGTTTCTGGCGCTGCGCAACACCTCCGGCATGTCTGTGAGCCAAGCGTGTCGCGCCTGCGCCTCCAGCGCCATGTATTCGCTGCGCCAGTCTTCATAGGCTGTCAAAGTCTGCAATGGCGTGGGGATGACACTGGTTGTTGCGTCCGCGCTGTGGCTGTCCACAGGCGGTTTCAAGTCCCACTGTTTCCACAAGGGGCGCAACTGCGCCAGCAACTTGTCCGGGTCGTTACCAAAATGCGCGTACAAGCCGCGCTGCAAGTGGTGAGGCAGCGGGTAAAACCATTGCCGCCAATGGTCGCGCACCAGTTGTTGCAACAGTTCATTCGGGTTGTCCAAATGGGTTTGCTCAAACACGTCACGGCTGAACAAAGCAAAGCTGCTGAGCATGCGGCGGCTCCAGCCGTGAATCGTGTAGATGGCCGCCTCGTCCATGTTCTGCGCCGCCAAGTGCAAAAGGCGGGCGCACTGCGGCCAGTCCTCATCCGGTATATCAGCGCTGAGCTTGTCCATGAAGCCGTCTTTGTCCAGCTGCTGGCCGCTTAATCTGAGGTCGAACCAGACGGCGGCATCGTGCAAACGCTGGCGTATGCGCTCGCGCAATTCGGCGGTGGCGGCTTCGGTGAAAGTCATCACCAATATTTGGCGCGGCAGCAAAGCGGTATGGCCGGGCCGACGGTGGCCGATGACCAAACGCAGATACAGCGCAGCCAGCGTCCAGGTTTTGCCCGTGCCCGCGCTGGCTTCAATCACCTGACGGCCAGTCAAGGGCAGGCGCAAGGGGTCCAAGGTGTTCATGCCGGCTCCTGCTCGCGGGTGGCGTCGTCGGTCTGGCAAGCACGCAACATCGGGCCGTACAACTCTTCGGTCAACTGTCTGAAGCGTTGTGTGTCCAAGTCTTCAAAGCGGGGATAAGCACGCTGCACGTAGGCCGAGGTTTGGCATTCACCGGGGACATCGCGCCTGCCTGTGAACGCCAGGCGTGCCGCCGACAAGCCGCGCTGTTCTTGAAACTGCGGTGCTTTGGATTGCGCCGCGTGCGCCCGCTCGGTCAGGTAAGCGGATGCGGTTTTCAGCGCCAGCGGCAGCGGTTGTGCCCATGCCTGTTGGTAGAAGGCGATCAGGTCTTGCAGCACTGCCAGCGCCTGCGGCTGAGGCAGCGGCTGCAAACACAAGACACCATCTTCGCCGCTCAACACGCTGGTGGTGGATCTGCCAGCCGCATTCGCCGTCAGATGACCCAGCCACAAGCCGGGCAAGGTGTGCAAGCGTATGCGTTTGTCCTGCTTGAGCTTGCCCGCACGCACATCGATCTGCAAAACACTGCCGTCCGGGTGCAAGTGCCAGCGCAGTGGGTCGCCGCCCCAGTTCAACGCCAAGCTCGCGCCATGCGCTTGCAGCGCCAAGAGTTGCAAGGGCAGATCAATATCAGCGTCTTGTTGCCAAGGCCGACATTGCGCCCAGACCTGCTGTTGCAGCCCAAACAGTTGCGCTTGTTGCGCCTGACCGCCTGCGGCCATGGCCAACTCGCCTTGCCATTTCAATTGCTGCAACAAGGCTTCTGGTTGTTCAGACAACAGCACTTGCTGTTTCAACTTGAACGCGTTCAAACCGTTCAAACCGAAAGGCTCGTTCTCCTCGTCTTCTTCCTGCGGCGAATCGAGTTGCACCTGCAAATGGTGTTTGAAAAACACTTCCAAGGGTTGGCGCAACAGGGTCAGCAAACACGCATGGTCCAACAACGATGGCGGCGGCAAACCCGTGGCTGTGTCAGCGCCAGTCGCCACCGCAGGGCGGGCGGCAACCGCCCAATCGGCGGCATAGGTGGCAAAGCCGCTGCCCGCTTTGAAATACGCGCGGGAAAACGCTTGCAGCGGTTGCAGCGCTGCACTGAACACCTTGGTTTTTTTGTCCGGTTGTTGGTGGATGTGGTTCAAGTGGTCCAGCAATTGCGCCACCAACACCGAGGGCGGCAGCGGCGCGTGGTCGCTGGCGCGTCGCCCTTGCCAGGAGATGTACAAACGCTGACGCGCTGACAACACGGCTTCCAAAAACAAATAGCGGTCGTCTTCGCGCCGGGCCCGGTCGCCCGCGCGGGCGTGGCCGGGCTGGCTGATCAAATCGAAATCGCGCGGGGTCGGGCTGCGCGGGTAAGCGCTGTCGTTCATGCCGAGCAAACACACGACTTTGAACGGAATAGCACGCATGGGCATCAAGGTGGCGAATTGCACGCCACCGTCGGCAAACCGGCGCTGCAAACCGATGGCATCCAGCTGCGCCATCCAGTGGCTGCGCAACACGCCCAGCGACAGCGGTTGGTCAAACCCGGCCAGTTGGCAATCGGCCAGCCAGTCTTGCAGCGGTGCCAACAGTTGGTCCAGCACACGCTGGTCTGCATCGTCTTCGGCTTTGAAAAAGCGTTCCACCAGGGCTTGCATCTGCGCCACCCAATCGCCCGGTGTGCGGTCGGTTCTCAGCATGTGCAAACTGCGGTTCATGTCGTCCAGCCATTGCAACAAGCCGCCGATGACAGCGGCATCCAGTCCGCCCACGCCGGGCTGGGCAACCGTGTGTTGCCACAGCGGGTCCAGCGCTTGCGGCCCGAAGGCATAGCCCAGCAACAGGCGGCGCAAACCAAAGCCCCAGCTGTTCTGGTCTGCATCCGGCAAGGCCGGGTCTATGCCCCAGGGCTGGCGGTGCGTCTCGTCCAGCCCCCAACGCACACCGGCTGCGGCCAGCCAGTCGTGCAACTGCGTCACATCGGCCTGGCTCAAACCGTAACGCTGGCGCACCGCCGCCACCTGAAACCAGCCCAGCCAGTCGCGCAGGCTCAGGCGCAATTGCGGCAGTTGCAACAAGCTGTCGACCGCCTGCACCAGCGGGTGGCTGCGCGGCGTGCTGTCGGTGACCGAATAAGGCAGGTCCAGACCACTGTGGCCGCTGCCCGCGCCTTGGTATCTGCCAAACACCGCGTGGATATGCGGCGCAAACAAGGCCATGTCCGGCACCATGACCATGATGTCTGATGGCTGCAGCTGCGGGTCGGCATTCAACCAGGCCAACAGCTTGTCATGCAAGACCTCGACCTCGCGTTGCGCCGAATGCGCTTGCACACAGACCAGAGTGTCGTCCTCAAGTTGACGGGTTCTTTCTTTGGCCTTCGGGGTGTGTAAGTTGTAGATGTCAGCCTGCAACTGGTGCAGCACACCTGCTTGCAGCTGCATGTCAGCAGCGTCTTTCAGCGGGTCGATAAACACGCTGACCCGCTCGTACTCAGGGGAGTATTCGTCCACGGCTTCAAACTGGTCGATGGCATGCAAATAGTCGCGGCCTTGCTTGCCCCAGGCCGCCAGCAAGGGGTGGCCGCCGCCGGTCAGGTCTTCACTCACATGGCCCCAGTGTTCGCGACACGGGTTGTGCACAAACATCAGCACCGGCAGATGCCGCCCGAGCGCGACCAGCGCTTCCATGGTTTGCATCGGCAAGGCGGTGATGCCGAACACCATGAGGCGCGGCGGCAATCCGGCGATGCTGCCCGGCGGGCGCTGGCGCAAGGCTTGCAAAAACGCCTGGTGCACGTCGGCGCGGGCTTGAAATCCGCCGTCGGCTTGTTGCTCTACATCAGCCAACAGGTCGCGCCACAGAGGCGCTTGCCAGGTTTGCGACGGCGGCAGCAGCTGGCCCCGGTCCAGGGTATCGCGGCCCTGCGCCCATTGGCTCAACCAGTCGCTGCGGTAGTTTTGGTAGCCGTCCAACACGTCGGCCAGTTGCTGCGCCAATTGGTAAGCGCGAATGCCGCTGCTGTCATCGCCCAGGTAATGCGCCAGCGGCGCGAAGCGCGGGTCGCTCAGCCAATGGGGCAGGCGACGCAGAATGCGCCAGGTCAGCGGCGCTTTGTCCAAAGGCATGTGCATGGGCAAACGGTCCTCCCCCAGCACGCAACGGTACAACTGCCACAGTTGCGCGGACGGCAGCACCATGCGGGTGGCCGCGCAAATGCCCAAGGCATCGTCTTTGGCCAGCGACACAGTCAGCCAATGTTTCATGCCATTGCTTTGCACCAGCACGGTTTCGGCGGCCAGCGGCGGCAAGGGGTCGCGCAGAATCTGCGCCACCAGCAGGTCGCGCAAAGCTTCCATGCGGTTGCTGTGAAACACCATGAATCCGGTGCGGGGACTGTGTGACATGTGGGATGCAAGCGTGAACAAGCAGCCAGCTTAAGCCATCAGCAGGCTCAGGCGGTGAGCCCGGCTGAGAAATATTTCAGTTGCCAGATGCCTTCAGTCAGCCGCCCGCCTCAGCGTCTGCACCACCGGGCGCAACAAGACCTCACGCAAACCCCACCAACCTGCGCCCCAGGCCAGCAAGGCCCCGGCAATCACACCGGTCAGCAGCACCCAAGGGGAAGCCCGCCAATGGAATTCGAAGACGTAATACGCCAGCGCCCAGCCCATCAGCATGGCCACCAGCGCCGCCAATGCGCCAGACAAGGCACCCACGCCCAGCAACTCGGCGGTTTGCACCTGTCGCAGCAATTGGTTGCCCGCGCCCAAGGCCCGCAACACCGCGTATTCGCGGGCCCGCTCCTCGCGCGTGGCGGTGACCGTGGCGAACAACACCACCAAACCGGCGGCCAGCGTGAAGCCGAACAAAAACTCCACCGCGCTGATCACCTGGCCCAATACTTTTTGCACTTGGTTGATGGTGGCACCCATGTCCACATTGGTCACATTCGGAAAGCGGTTGACCAGTTCGTTGTCAAAGCCTTTGCGCTCAGGTGCGCGAAACGCGGCGATGTAGGTGGCGGGCAAGTCCGGCATCTCGGCCAATGGGTACATGGCGAAAAAATTGGCCCGCATCGAGGTCCAGTCGACCCGGCGCAGCGAGGTGATGCGCGAGCGCACTGGTTGCCCGGCGAACTCGAACAGCAGTTCGTCGCCGAGCTTGAGTTTCAAGGTTTTGGCAATGCCCTCTTCCATGCTGATGGCCCCGCGCTCGCCAGGGGTCCAGCGGCCTTGTACGATTTGGTTGTGCGCCGGGGCTTGCGCTGAGTGCGACACATTGAACTCACGCTCAATCAGGCGTTGCGCCCGGTCGTCGCTGTAGTTTTCGGGACGCACCGGTTTGCCGTTCACCTCCACCAAGCGGCCGCGCAACATCGGGTACCAATCCATGGTCTTGACACCGGCCACTTTCATTGCTGCCAAAAAGTCCTTGGACTGGTCCGGCTGGATATTGATGACAAAGCGGTTGGGTGCATCCGCCGGGGTGGCGTTGCGCCAGCTGTCCACCAGGTCGGTGCGCAACAACACCAGCAGCAACAAGGCCAGCAAGCCGACCGACAAGGAACTGATTTGCACCACGGTATAGCCCGGGCGGGCGCTGATTTGCCGGGTGGCCATGCGTAACCAAGTGGGCACACGGGCCCAACCGACAACAGAACGCAAAGCCCAGACCGCCAGCCAAGCCAGACCGGCAAACACCAGCACCGCCCCGGCAAAACCGCCGACCACCATCAAGCCCAGCGACAAATCGCGGCTGGCATTCATCAGCAACGCAGCAAAGCCCGCCAAACCCAAAGCCAGCACAGCCACCGATGCGGCACGCAGCGGACCGAGGTCGCGCCTGATGACGCGCAAAGCCGGGACTTGCGCCAGTTGCAACACCGGCGGCAAACCAAAGGCCAGCAACAAGGTCAGCCCGGCACCCAAGCCTTGCCAAAACGTGGGCCAGCCGGCGGCGGGTAAATCGGTCTCCACCAAACCGGCCAGCAGTTGCACAAACACCTGGTGCAAACCAAAGCCCAGCGCCAGCCCGAGCAGACTGGCCAACAAACCCACCGTGAAAAACTCAGTGATATAGACAGTGAGTATGTGTCTTTGGCTTTGGCCCAAGACCCGCAACATGGCGCATTCATCCAAATGCGATGCGGCAAAGGCGCGGGCCGACAAAGCCACCGCCACGGCGCTGAGCAGCGCGGCCAGCAAGGCCACCAGGTGTAAAAACTTTTCCGCCCGCTCCAGCGTCTGGCGCATCTCGGGTCGCCCGGCCTCCAGCGTTTCCAAGCGCACACCGTGCACCTCAGGCTGTTTGACATAGCCATTGGCCCAATCCACAAAACCGGCGACTTGCGCCGGGC
Source organism: Comamonadaceae bacterium (assembly GCA_947508145.1). GTDB lineage: Bacteria > Pseudomonadota > Gammaproteobacteria > Burkholderiales > Burkholderiaceae_C > Limnohabitans. Next base: position 19,758 of record CANNRV010000002.1, on the reverse strand, counting down.
TGCCGGTCACCGCCATGCGCCAGTTGATGCGGCTCGCCGGTTGCACCAACTTGGTCGATGCCAAATCGGCTTGGTTCATCATCACCCTAGGGGCGAAATTCATAAAGCCTGCGCCGCGATCCGGCTCGGAGACCAGCACCTCGGCAATGCGAAGCGTGCGCTCACCTAAGGCTATGTCATCGCCTTGCTTGATTTCCAGAGCTTCTAACAGGCCGGGCTCTACCCAAACCTCACCCGGGCGTGGCAGATCGCGGGTGGCCACGCCGGGCCGGTCGTACACCGTGCCGTTGTCGGGCGAGCTGACCAGCGCGGGCTTGTCGGCGGGCGTGCCCAGCGGAGGAAGAATGTGCAATTGACCGCGCAACGGGTAGCCATCGCTGACCGCTTTCAAAGCCACCAAACGGCTGCTACCGGTTTGCACCGAGCCGCTGCGTGCCATGGTGGGAAAGCTGAGCGTGGTCACCGCTTTCACCCCCCATTCGTTGACCCGGGCCTGGGTCGCCGCATCAAACGCATGGTCGCTGACCAGCACCGCGTCACCGCCCAGCAGTTGCCGGGCATCCCGCTCTAAACCGGCTTGAATCCGGTCCGCCAAAAAACCCACTGAGCTCAGCGCCGCCACGCCCAGGGTGACTGCCACGCACAACAACCTCAGTTCACCGGCGCGGGCATCGCGCCACAAAGCCCGCCCGGCCATACCGAGCAAGCTCATAAGGAAGCACTCCAACGGTCGTCCCAGGGATGGCTGGCCTGCTCTAAGTCGCGGCGGTCGCGCTTGGTCGGGCGGCCATGTTCAATGCTGTGTGCGGGCTCGGCTGCAAACCGGCGTTGCTGGGCATAGGCCTCGCGGGCTTGCAGGCTTTGCTCGGTTTCTGCATATAACTGTTGGGCTTGGGGCGCCGGGCCACGCACATCGCTGATGGCCAGTACCTGCACGCTGCGGGTCAGGCCTTCGCGTCGCATGCTGACCTGTTCCCCGACTTTCAATTCCCGTGAGGGTTTGACCACCTGGCCATTGACCGCCACCCGGCCTTTGTTGATTTCATCTGTGGCCAGCGAACGCGTTTTGTAAAAACGGGCGGCCCACAGCCATTTGTCTATGCGAGTTTTTTCCATTGCAGGCATTTTGACCTGAATTGCATGCCTTCATAGTGTTTTCTCGGACAAGACCCGACGGCGGACGCAGTAGCATGAAAACAACTGAGTTCCGCAGCGTTAATTTGACAGATCTGATAAAAAAGCTAATATCCGTACCCCTTTACAGAATTTAGTTCATTTAATTTCTATGCCGTAAACGGGGTTTGTGTTTCGCGTCAGTCGAGTTTGGAGATAGCAAAATGGCTTTCAAAATTCTGGTCACCAGTCAAAAAGGCGGCGTTGGTAAAAGCACGCTGTCCGCCAATTTGGTGGCTTACCTCAGCCGCACTTTAGAGCAGGCAGTTACCTTGATTGACTGGGACCCGCACGGTTCTTCCAGCAACTGGCTCAAGCAAGCGCCTCAGGTCGGCGCAGTCATCCAACACCTGTCCTTACCGGTGGACCAAGGCGGCAACCGCCCCATCTTCGAAGCACGTTTGCAAATGCGCCGCGCAGCCAGCGAGTGCGACATTCTGGTGTGCGACCTGACCTGGTCAGACTCCCTCGCCGGTGAACTCATGTTTGAATTTGACATGATTCTGGTGCCCACCTCGGTGTCTGAAATTGAATTGGCCGCCACCTCCGGCTTCTTAAGCCGCCACCGTTGGGTGTTCGAATCCGCATCTGCCCGCCGCCCCATGCTGGTGGTCTGCCCGACCCGGGTGTTGAACGAACAACTCAACTCTGACGTGTTCACCAAACAGCGTTTCCCCGTCAGCTTCATGCTGGCACCACCCATTTTGGAAGCGCAAAGCGCACGCGATTTGTACGAACGCGGCTACTTGATGGATTCACACGACATCGGCGGTGAGTCCTTCCGCGAATTCGGTCAGGCCATTTGCTCCGCCCGCGATATACGCATGGCCCAAAGCCAGCAGCCGCGCGCGGCGCAAGTCAAGCTCTCTGAACGAGATGCCAGCAGCCACCGGGTGCCTTTGACACCTGCCAAAGCCAGCATTCTGGAAACCATTCCCACCGCTTCTCAATACTCTGTGCTGGGCCGCTACCGTCAGCGCAAACTGGTTGAAGACAATGAAAACGTGGTCAACAGCCGTTCACTGGCCAATATGGGCATCCCCGAATTTCTGAAGCGTCTGGCACGCGGCAACTCTGCCAAACTTTGACCGAAGCACACATGTCCAGCGAAAAATTCCTGAACTTCAAGGGCCTTAAGCAGTACGACCCTGGCATGGGTTGGGCTGCGGTACACAACCTCAGCCAGCCCGGTCTGCCGCCGCTGGATGAAGAACCTCGCCTGCCTGAATTTCAAGCCAGCCAAGCCGAAGAAGACCGCGTGCTGAAAGATGCGCTGGAGACAGCTCGCCGAGAGGCCGGACACACATCGGCAGAAGTGCTGCACGATCCTTTGCTGGGCGAGTTGTTCGACCAACTCAACCAACCGCCCAAAGACGAATTGGCACAGCAATGGAAATTGATCGCCCACAGCGTCAACCTGCTGAGCCAGCGCATGGCGCAAAAACGCGAATTGCGCCAACACCTGATGCAAATCGACGAAGAACTGGATAAGCTGCGCCACACCATTCTTCACGATCTCAAAGAAATCCAACGTGCCTCGGACCAGCAACTGTCCATGGCCCGTCTTCGCGCTGAGGTATCCTCTTTGGCACAAGCGCGTCTGTCTTCTAGATTGCGCAACACACCAAGCTGACCTTGGAGGTCAGAGCAGGAGAAGTTGTAATGCTCGATCTCAAACCCATCCGCTACCCGGTCAGGTACACCACGTTTTTCATCGCCTTAGGCGGTCTATGTTTCAGCCTGCTGTTGGCCATGGCCTCAGGCCAAGGCTGGGGCTGGTGCCTGCTGTTTGCCGTCCTAAGCGGTGTTGGCGTGCACGACTTGCTGCAAACCCACCACGCCATATTGCGCAACTACCCCATCCTCGGGCATATGCGCTTTTTGCTGGAATTCATCCGGCCTGAAATCCGCCAGTACTTCATTGAAAGCGAATCCGAAGCCGCACCCTTTTCACGGGCGCAACGCTCGCTGGTGTACGCACGGGCCAAAGGCCAGTCAGACAAACGCCCCTTTGGCACACAACTGAATGTCGATGCCGAAGGCTATGAATGGCTGACCCATTCCATGGCCCCGACCAGCTTAGACAACGCCAATTTCCGCGTGCGTGTGGGCAACTCGGCTTGCAGCCAACCGTATGACATCAGTTTGTTCAACGTGTCTGCGATGAGCTTCGGGGCCTTGAGCGCCAACGCCATCATGGCGCTGAACCAGGGCGCGCAAATGGGCGGCTTTGCGCACGACACCGGCGAGGGCTCGATCTCGCGCTACCACCGCATCCACGGCGGCGACCTGATCTGGGAAATCGGCTCGGGCTATTTCGGCTGCCGCGATGACCTGGGCCGGTTCAGCCCCGAGCGTTTTGTCGAGCAGGCCCGCGAACCGCAGGTCAAGATGATTGAAATCAAGCTCAGCCAGGGTGCCAAGCCGGGACACGGCGGCGTGTTGCCTGCCGCCAAAGTCACGCCGGAAATCGCTGAAGCCCGGGGCGTGCCTTTGGGCGCGGATTGTGTGTCACCCGCTTCGCACAGCAGTTTCAGTACGCCGGTTGAATTGTTGGAATTCATGCAAAGCCTGCGCGAACTCAGTTTGAACAAACCGGTGGGTTTCAAGCTGTGCATAGGCCACCCCTGGGAATGGTTTGGCATCGCCAAAGCCATGCTGGAGACCCGCATCCTGCCCGACTTCATCGTGGTCGACGGGGCCGAAGGCGGCACCGGCGCCGCGCCGCTGGAATTCTCAGACCACATGGGCATGCCGTTGAAAGAAGGCTTGCGGCTGGTGCACAACACGCTGGTGGGTATAGGCATGCGCGAGCATGTGAAGCTGGGGGCCAGCGGCAAGATCATCAACAGTTTTGACATTGCGCGTGCGCTGGCTTTGGGTGCCGATTGGTGCAACAGCGCGCGCGGCTTCATGTTTGCGCTGGGCTGTATTCAGGCACAAACCTGCCACACCGGCAACTGCCCGACCGGTGTCACCACGCAAGACCCGCAACGTCAATTGGCCCTGGTGGTGCCGACCAAAGCCGAGCGGGTGAAAAATTTCCACCAACACACCCTGGTGGCTTTGCAGGAGTTGTTGCAGGCCGCCGGTTTGCGCTCACCGCAGGAACTCAAAGCCCAGCATTTTTCTCACCGGTTAAATGGGCATGAGACGCAAACCCTGGCGCAGATGTACCCGGGCTTGAGCGCCGGTGCTTTGCTCAAAGACAATTTCAGCAAGTTGCCCGAGCCCTTTAAAAGCCATTGGGCCAAAGCGCAATCACAGCGCTTTCAGCCAGACTGAGCAGCGCGTTAAGCCATCTCTTTCAAGCATGGCGACACACCCCCGCAAGACTGAGCCGCCATACCTTGGCCGCGCTGCGTTACTCCACCTCAGTTGTCCCCGGCCGGGCGCGGAAACACCACCCTGTCTTCCTTAGGTGCGGCACGCGGCGGCAATGCCGGTGGTTGCGCTGCGGCGCGGGCATCGGCAGCAGCGCGGGCTTCGGCGGCGGCACGGGCCCGGGCGTCGGCAGCGGCTTTGGCTTCATTCGCAGCTCTGGCTTCGGCAGCGGCGGCGCGTGCTTCTGCTGCGGCTTTGGCCTCGGCGGCGGCTTTCAATTCAGCCGCCACTTTGGCTTCAGCCGCTTTGTTAGTGGCGGGTTTGGCGGGGGCGGGTTTGGGCGCAGCTGCGGGTGCAGGCAGGATCAGCGGTCTGTCTAGGGGCTTTTCGCGTTCGCGCTCTTTGGCGGCGGCTTTGATGGCGGCGGCGGTGGCAGCGGCGTTGGCGGCTTCCAGGTCTTTTTTCAGTTTCTGAATTTCCGCAATGATTTCTTTTTGGTTGTTCACCACAGGCGCGGGCGGCGCAACCGGTGCAGGCTTGTTGGACAAGGCTTGTACCTTGACTTCCAGCGCTTGTATGTTTTTCTGCAAGTCTTTGAACTTGGCATCCAGGTTTTTGTCGGTCAAACCATTGACCTGCCCGGCGATTTGGTCAGGCATCTTCACAAACACTTTGTCCAGCGCGTCCATCTTGTCCTGGAATTTTTCATCCAGTTTGATTTGACGCTCTTCCATGCTGTCGAGTTTTTCGGTGGTGTCGCCCAAGCCCCGGGTGGCGTCTCCAAAAGTAGCCAAGGTGGCATCAAGTTCGACTACACGTTTACCCACTGCCAGTGACAAGCTGTCGAGCTGACGGATGTTTTGCTGCAAGCGGGTGGAAATGGCGAAAAACGAGCCGACGGCGATCACCAGAAAGCTCAACAGGCCGATCAAAATAACGCGCGAATGCAAGATGTTTTTAGACGACATCTCGCTGACGGTTTTCATGACCGCACGCATCTCATGGCTGATGTTGGCAGCCACCTCAGCAGAGCGGGTGGACACCTCAGCCGAGCTGAGCACCACACCGGTCAGCTCTTCGATTTGACGCGCGACCTCGGTGCCGTCAAGCGCCTGCTCTTCCAGCGACTCCAGGCCGATGGCCAGCGTTTCATTGTCATCCGCTTCTATTGGCTCAACAGGCATGTCAGGCAGAAAGTCGCCCGCATCGGCAGCTTCTGCTTTTTTGGAATCTTGCGCCATGTTGCTTGTCCTCAGGAAATCTATTTTTTCGGTTTCTGGCGTTCCAACATGTCCAGCTGCGTATGCACCTGAGCGATGTCTTCATGCAATTGCGTCAGACGCGGTTGTATTTGCTCTTCCCATTGATCGGAGGATGTCAAGCCAACTTGAGTCAGATGCGCCAGCACCGGTGGTAATTCAGGCTTTGCCAATACAGCTGCGACTTCCTCAGTCTCTGTATCTGTTGAATGTGTCGCAGGCGTAGCGGATGGCCCCCATATCGGCTGGTTTAATTCAGGTTTCTCGGCGGCAGCCAATTCGGGATCATGCAAATCAAGTTGAATATTGCCCGCCATGCTGGCCGGGTCATTGTGTCCATAGCCCTTTGCAACAACTTCCAAGCGCGCTGCTGGCAAATGGTCGTGACCATGGGAATGGTCTGCGACAGCCCCGGGCATGGTGTCAGGCCTGGCGGAGACGGCCTCTGATGAAGCTTGGTCGCCGGAGGATGCAGTCACCGCTTCCACCAGTTCTGCGTCAGGCAAGGGTTCATCGGTAAAACTTGTTTTATCACTCATAAAGTACTCCGTGTGTGTGATTCGACCGCGAAACCAACAACTTGATCCACTCTGGTTTATTCCTGAAATTGCGCTTTCAATGATTTGGCGGTTCGCACCCAGGCCTTGGACAAAGGCGGGTTTTGTTTCATCAGGGCCTCGGCCTGCGTTCTTTCCGCATAAGGCCCGGTCACCAGGATGTAATAAGGCTTGCTGCCCTTGCGCTGCGTGAACAGCACTTGCCCCGACTTGAAGCCCAGGGAGGTGGCCTGAAACGCACGCGCCTCGGACAAACTGTCAAACGCGCCGTGCTGCATCACCCAGGCATTCGAATCCAGGTTCTCCACCCAAGCGGGGCTGTCTGCCTGTGTGGCCTTGTCCAGCGGCTTGTCTGAGGCTTTGGCCACAGGCTTGGGCGGTTCGGGCTTAGGTGGCTCAGGCTTGGCGGGTTCGGGTTTGGCCACCGCTTTGCTGGCTTCTGCTTTGGGCGGTTCCGGCTTGGCAGCAGCGGCCTTGGTCGGTTCTGGTTTAGCGGGCTCTGAAACGGCGGGCTTGGTGGGCTCAGGCTTCACCGCAGTCTTCGACTGCTCAACAACCGGTTTTGCCGGGTCAGCCGCTTTGGCCGCTGGTTTGTTCGTTTCTGTTTTAGCGGCCTCGGTTTTGACAGCTTCGGCAGCGGGTTTGGCTGGCTCGGTCGCGGCCTCGGCGGCAGGCGGTTCGGCTGGCATCACCAATTCTTCCTTGCCGGGGCTGATCGCTTCTGCGGGTTTGACCGGCGGTGAATTGCTCGACGACATGGACACGGAAGGCACAGCGGGCGCAGGTGGTTTGACGGGTGCCACGGCCTGCGTTTTACCGCCACCTAAATAGGTTTGCAGGTTTTCCCATTCTTCCAGCACCCGATCTTGGTAGACGAAACCTGAGATGCCCAGACTCAATAGCAGCGCCAGCAGCAAAAATGCCGCCACCTTGCCGCCACGGCCTGAACGCTGACGGTCGGCCTCCCAGGATTTGGCTAACTCTTCGCCGCTGGGCATCACGGGTTCGTCCGGCAATGGGTCTCCCAGGACGGGTTCCCGCGGGCCGGGGACAGTGTCAATGCCGGGGCGCATCTCGCCCAGATCTAAAGGCGGCGGCGGTGCCGCAGGCAATGGCGGAGGCGAAGCCACAGGCGGCGATGCTTTGGCTTCGGTTTTTTTCACCGATGGCACTTGTTTCGCGCCGGGCCAGTCGCCCAAGGTTTCCAAACGCTGGGGCTGACCCGGTGCCGGGTCTTTGGACTCCAGCACCCACTGCAACAGGTTTTTGCCAAAGGCAGAGAGTTTTTTGTCGTAAGAGCTGCGGCTGTTGACCAGCAAAATCACATTGATATTGCTGGCCGGAAAACCGTTGACCAGTCGCGCCAGCAATTGCAGTTCAAAGTCTTGAATGCCTTGCGTGTCCGGAAAAATCATGAAACGTCTGGGACTGGATTTATTGGATTTGTCCAGCGCCTGGTCCAGCGTCAAGGTGGAGAGTATTTCGTTAAAGCGGTCCACCAAGCGGTCTGAGTCAGCCGAGGTCCACAGTTCCACATGCTGTTCGCCTTGCTCGCGCAAATGCTGAAAAATGCGTCGCCCGTAATGCGCCAGTGCGATTTCATCGTCACCCAGAATGGCCAGATTCAAACGCCCTTCGCGCAAGGACTTGAGCAATATTTCAAAGCGCAATTGATCGGCAGGGCTTTGGTAGAAGTCACTCATGCTGGTGTCTGGGTCCTGGGGTCATCACTGAAAAAGAAAACCGTTTTCGTCATAGCGCATATTGTCAGGTATGCGCAACGTGGGTTTGATCATGGCTTCACCGCCGCCATAGCTCTGGTTCAAACTGAACACATAGGCAATCACTTGGGCCACCGTGTGGTAGAGGCCTTCATGGATTTGGTGGTCGAGTTTGGTGGTGAAGTACAGGGCACGCGCGAGATCAGGCGCTTCAAAAATATACACATCGGCTTCCTTGGCGCGTTCGCGGATGCGCTGCGCCAATTCGTCCGTGCCTTTGGCAATCAAAGTAGGTGCGCCTTCTGAATTCGGGTCATAACTCAAGGCCACGGCGAAATGCTGCGGGTTGGTGATCACCACATCCGCGTCCTTGACCTTGTCCATCATGCGGTTGTTCGCCATCTCACGCTGACGCCGCCGAATGGTGGCTTTGACCTCAGGGCGGCCTTCCGAGTTTTTCATTTCGTCTTTGATTTCCTGGCGGGTCATCTTCAAACGTTGGTTGGTCTGGTAATGCTGCAAAGGCACATCGGCCAAGGCAATCAACACCATGCCCATGCTCATCCAAAAACAGGCATCCAAAATCATGTTGCCCGCGTGGTGAATCGCGGTGCCCAAGTCCATGCGGTTGATGGACACCAGGTCTTCGATGTTGTTGGTCACCGACATCCACAAAATCACACTGATGAGCAACAACTTCAAAACCGCTTTGCCCAGGTCAATCCAGCCCTTCAAACCGAACATGCGGGACAAACCGGCCATGGGGTCAAGCTTGCTGAATTTGGGCGCGATCATGCCCAATGAAAACACCAGACCACCGCTCATCACCGTGGACAACACCGCCACCACCGCCAGCAAAGCCATGATGGGCAAAATCAAAATATAGCCATCGACCACGGACTGCAAAAAAATGCCGGGCAACAACTCGGCCTTGTCCATGATCTTGCGGTCAAACTGCAATTGCGACGCGAACAAGGCACCCAAGCGGTGGAACATGTAATTTCCGGACAAGCTGAAAAACAAAGTGGCTGTGATCAGCATGGCAGCCGCAGGCAATTCCACAGAACGCGCCAACTGCCCTTCTTCACGCGCTTTGCTCAAGCGCTGCGCGGTCGGTTCTTCGGTCCGTTCGGCGGAGTCGTCAGCCATGGCCTAGCCTCCCAGCAGCATGCCGCGCATCTGCCCGAATGTTTGCACCCACAACCAGCTGATGCGACTGACGATGCTGGGCACTGCCAGCCACAACACCACAAAACCGGCCAGCAAAATCGCCGGTAAGCCGACCGAGAAAATATTCAAACTCGGGGCGGCACGTGTGATGAAGCCGACACCGATATTCACAAACAGCAAAGTGATGACCACCGGCAATGAAATCAACAAGGCCGCAAAAAACATCATCGAACCCCAGGCGGTCATCTTGCCCAGCAAGTCTTGTGAAAACAAGGCTTTGCCGATGGGAAACAAAGTGAAGGATTCCAGCAGCAGGCCAAACACAATCAAATGCCCTCCGATGGACAAAAACACCAGCGTGCCCAGAATATTGAAAAACTGCGACACCACCGGCACACTGCCCAGCGACGGATCGATCATGGTGGCCATGGACAAACCCATAGAGCCCGACACCGCCTGACCGGCAATCACAATGGCTGCGGTGGCCAATTGCATGAACATGGCCATGGAAAAACCAATGAAGATTTGGTTAAACACTTCCTTCAAGCCTTCGGGGGTCACCGGGTCAATCCGCGGGATGTCTATTTGCATAGACAGAAAAACCGTCAACACCAAAGCCAGTGTGATGCGAATGCGCAGGTTGACCGCCCGGATAGAAAAAATCGAGGAGAACATCAAAAAAGCCGATATGCGCAGCATGGGCCACAGCAGGACAAACATCTTGTCCAGCAGATTGAGCATATCGAGGTTCATGCCTTGTTCATCCGAACAAGCCGGGTATGCGTCCGTACAACACCTTGGTGTAGTCAATCAAGGTATTGATCATCCAGCCGCCGAAGACAGAAGCCGTCAAACCCAGTGACAACAATTTGGGAATAAAGCTCAGGGTTTGTTCATTGATAGACGTGGCTGCCTGAAAAATACCGATGACCAAACCCACCACCAGTGCCACGGCCAACATGGGCGCGGAAATCAGCATCGTCATCCACAAGGCTTGCCGCCCCAGATCCACCACCATCGCTGTATCCATGTTGCTTCCTTATTTGAAGATAAAACTTGATGCCAGCGAACCCATCACCAGCGTCCAGCCATCGACCAGCACAAACAGCATCAGTTTGAAAGGCATGGAGATGATCATGGGCGACAACATCATCATGCCCATGGACATCAACACGCTGGCCACGATCAAGTCGATCACCACAAACGGGATGTAAATCATGAAGCCGATCATGAACGCGCTCTTCAGCTCGGAAGTGAGAAAAGCCGGTACCAATGTGGTGAACGGCACTTCAGCGGCGCTGGCCACTTCCTTGCGCTGTGCGATTTGCATGAACATGGCGATGTCGTCTTCACGGGTTTGCAAAGTCATGAAGTCACGCACCGGCACTTCCGCTTTGGCCAAGGCTTTCTCAAACGGCAAAGAACCGTTCATGTACGGCGAAATCGCGTTGGCATACACATCGTCAAACACCGGGGTCATGATGAAAAACGTCAGAAACAGTGCCAAACCGACCAACACGGTGTTGGGCGGGGTCTGCGCCGTGCCCAAGGCCTGACGCAATATCGACAACACAATAATGACCCGCACAAACGAGGTCATCATCAACAGCAAAGACGGCAGCAAGGTGAGCACCGTCATCAAACCCAGCAGTTGCAAGGTCAGGCTGTATTGCTGGCCGCCTTTGCCCGAATTCACATTGATCAAGGGCAAACCTTGGGCAACCGCCAAGTCAGGCAACCAAAGCATGCATAACAACAAGAAAGGCAAGAGTAAATGTTTAATTCGCATCACTGGCACCTGTTGTTGTACTTGCTTGGGGTTCTGCAGGCCAGGCATGCAGGGTTTGAATATCGTTGCTGTTGATGGCTAACAGCAGTCGCTGCTGATCTACTTGCACCAACAATAACTTGTGGCGCAATCCCATGGGATAGGCCTCTAGAATTTGGATACGCCGTTGTGCAGCAGGGAGGAGAAAGCCCTTGTTGCGACGCGACAGCCACCACAAAGCCGCCGCCAACAGCAACAAGACGAATGTCATACTGAGAGAGTACTGAGCCCAGTCATGGTTTGGCATGGTCTGCATTATCTATCCTGTGAGAGGCAAATTGAAAAAAATACGCAAAACTTTTAAAAGCCTGGTTTTATATGGCTTGTGCCTCTGTGTTCAGCCGGGTTTTGCTGCCGATTGGGTCAGCATTGGCATGACCGACAGCGTGGTGTTCGGTATTGACCGATCTTCCCTCGAACACGATGGCCATGTGCGCCGAGTCTGGTCCATGCTGGACTACCGACAGCCGCAAAAAAACAGCCAGGGCAAAACCTATTTGTCCAGCCGCATGTTGCTGGAAATTGATTGCACACAAAAGCAGGCACGCAGCCGTTCATTGGCGATTTACAGCGGCGCACGCTTAAGCGGCGAGACGCTGACCAGCGAAGGCGTGATCGCTGAATGGCAACCGGTACCTCCTTCTTCACCGGTGTTCACCATCATGCGGCATGTCTGTGAAAAATAAGCAGTCAGCGCACCACGCACTGGCCACCTGGCTCAGAGACCTGGCCAACGCCGGTGGCACAGGCGGTCTGAACTGGCATGTACACGCAGCCCGTTCATTGCAACGCTGGCTGCCCACGCGTGAACTGATCGCTGCTTTTCTCGCCGGTGTGCACACCGACGACAAGCATTTGATATTGATCGGTTGCAGCGCCGGTTGGATGCTGCCCACGCCGTGGCTGGCACGCTTTGAATGCATTGATGTGTATGACATCGACCCCTTGGTGCCACTGCTCTTCGGTCTGCGCCACGCACGCGAGTTAAAACAACAAGGCATCACTGTGCGCTACCACCGGCAAGATGCGATTGCCGGACTGCCCGCCTTGCTTCATCAACACCCCAAGGCTTGCTTGTGGTTTGACAATGTGCTGGGACAGCTGAGTTTTCGTTTGGGCGACGAAGACATGGCAGAGCGCCAACTCGCACAGTTGAAACATTTGCTCAAAGGCCGCAGCTGGGGCAGTCTGCATGATGTGTATTCAGGCCCTATCGATGCCGACATGCCATTGCCTGCGTATGACACGTTGACATGGACCCGCTTGGATGATTTGCCTGAAGACGCAGCCCGTGTGCGCATTGGTGAACAGGTGCACACACACGAAGAAGCGGCTCAGTTGCTATTGGGAAAAATGCATGCCAAAGGCGTGTGGCACGACCATGTGACCCGCACGGTGTTTGCGCCCGGCACCAGCACCACCATGATGCCCTGGGCTTTCAAGCCGCATTACTGGCATGGGCTGCAAGCCGGGTGGGTCAGGCCTTGAGGTTGTAGAGGGTCAGGCCCAAACTGTCCATTTCTTTCTGGTCACGTTTGCGCTCCCAGGTTTGCACCGCCTGCAAATCTTTTTCCTGCATGGTTTCCATTTTCATGCGCTGGTGCGTGGCTTGCAACAACACCGCTTTGGCTTGTTCCAACTCGCGCAACGCCTGTTGCAAATCGACTTGCACACGGTCAACCAGACTTTGCAATTGCAATAAAAACTGTCGGCTGTTGGTGGTTTGTGACATGGACTGCAACTTGGCCTGCGATTCCAAGGCACGCAGTTTGTAGTCTTGCAATAAATGGTCCATGCGCTGTCGGCTTTGCTGCAACTCCAACACTTTGTTGCGTGCTTTGGCGGCTGCGGTTTGCGCGGTCTCTTCTTCGTCTTTTGCTTTTTTGGCCAGCACGGACCAGCAACTGCGGGGCTTCATCGCTCAGTGTCTTTCAAGTCTGGTTAAGCAGTTCGCGCAATTGCAAACGCGTGGTGTCGTAGTCCTGGCTGATGTGCATATCCTGGCGCAAAAAGGCCACGATGCGATCGTTCAAGCGTATGGCTTCATCAAGTTCAGGGTTAGAGCCGTGCTCGTAAGCACCGACTTGTACCAAATCGACGTTTTGCTGGTAAATAGACCACAAGCGTCGCAGCTTATTCGCCGATTTCAAATCTTCGTTGCTGAGCAGCGATTGCATCAAACGTGAAATCGAGCCGGTCAAATCAATCGCCGGGTAATGCGCCGAGTCGGCGAGTTTGCGCGACAACATCACCTGTCCGTCCAGCGACGCGCGGGCGATGTCCACAATCGGGTCAGCGGCATCATCGCCTTCAGCCAGCACGGTGTAAATCGCTGTGATGGACCCATGACCGTGTCTGCCGACACCGCCGCGTTCAATCAAATTCGGCAGCAAACCAAACACCGAAGGCGGGTAGCCTTTGGCGGTTGGCGGCTCGCCAATGGCCAAACCAATTTCTCGCTGCGCATGGGCCACACGGGTCAAGCTGTCACACAGCATCAACACGTCGAGTCCCTGGTCACGGAAATATTCTGCAATCACATGGGTTAAGTGCGTGGCTTTCAAACGCAGCACCGGTGAGACGTTGGCAGGAGCCGCCACCACCACCGACTTGGCCAGACCTTCTTCGCCCAAAGACTCTTGGATAAACGCTTGCACCTCACGGCCGCGTTCGCCGATCAAACCAATGACAACGATATCGGCTTTGGTGAAACGTGTGAGCATGCCTAACAACACACTTTTGCCCACGCCTGAACCGGCGATCAAACCCAGACGCTGACCGCGCCCCAGGGTCAACACACCGTTAATGGCTTTCACTCCCACATCCAAAATTTTGTTGATCGGGCCGCGCTCCATCGGGTTGATAGGACGACCCAACAGGCTGAGCAACTCTTTGCATTCGGGCGGCGGCTTGCCGTCCAAGGGCTGGCAACGACCGTCGATCACGCGACCGAGCAACTCCGGGCCTAAGCTGACCAGTGATGAATTGCTGATGACCCGCACCATATCGCCCGGGCCAACACCAGCGGGTTCGGTGAACGGCATCAAAAACAAAATCTTGTCGTTGAAACCGACCACCTCGGCTTCGACGCGGTGACCGTGTCGGCCCACCACTTCGCAGCATGCGCCTAACGGGGCCATCACGCCGCGCGCTTCCAGCGTCATGCCGACCAAGCGCACCAAGGTGCCGCTGCGCTGCGGTTGCGGGGTACGCAATTGCGGCATCACAGCATCGATATCAGCAGAGAAATCCAACATGTTTATGGCCCAATTTTGATCATGGAGCGAATCGCGTTGGCAACCCGGTTTTGTTCCTGCTCGGCCACAAAACGCACCACCATGAGCTTGTCTTCGTAACTGTTGCCCGCCAGCAGTTCGGCGGGAATGGTGGGTTTTTTCTTTTCTTTCTTCATGCTTTGACGCATTTTTTCCAGTGACGAATCCTGTTCGTCTTCGTCCGCGTCGCCTGCCAAACCTGCTTGCTCTTTGGCCAGCGCAATTTGTGCGAGTCGTTCTGTTTCAACGGCGGCAATATCCGCGCGTCGTGCCATTTCGGCTTCGTGGCCTTTGACCAGTTCATCCAAATAGGCTTTGTTGGCCTCCAAGGCCTGCATTTCTTCTTCTGTCAACGGCACCGGTTCGGGCTCGGGTGTTGCTATGTGTTCGTCAGTGGCTGGGGCAGCAGCGCTGTCGGCTTTGGGTGCTTCCAAGGCTGGTGTGATGCGTTTGGCGTAGAAACCGGTGAACTGCTCTTTGAAGGCGGAGTTGACTGCAAGTTGGGCCATTTCCTCCAACTCCAAGGTGTTGGGCTCGCGCCGGATCATGGACATCAACATGGGCCGCACCACAAAAGCGATGAAAGCCAGGCACATCAAGGTGCGCAAGGCGATATTGATGAAATCAAGCATGGTCGTCCCCGGGCTGTGGTTCTTCAGGCAAGTCAACATGTGGCAATTCAGCTTGCGGCTCAGCGGCTTGTTGCACAGGTTCTGCTTGCACTGTTTCTGTGTGCGCGTGTTGGTCTTGCACGGCTTCTGCGTGCACAGGTTCTTCATGCAAAGCTTCTGCTTGCACAGGCTCTTCCTGCAGCACTTGCGCACGGCTTGGCAGGTCTTGCACCGGCTCATGCAGCGAGGTCTCGTTGAACACCACACGCGGTGGCACGTCTTGCACTTGCCCGTCGCGCTGCGCCAGCGGCTGGCGGAAAAACGCCGATTGCTCGCGCCATTGCTCGGGTTGGTTCAACAAACGGTTGGCCATGGCCTGCAAGCGGTGTTCGATCAAGTCTTCAATCTGGCTGTCATTCACCAGCAAACGCACGCTGCCGGGATGCAAGCCAGGCACCGAGTGCAATTGCAATTGTTTGATGGTGTCGCCGCCTATGTCTTCCAACCTGGCTTTGTCCTGCGGGTTCAATTCAATCGTGATGGCGGGCTGGCCGTGCATGTCAATTTCATCCAGACAGCGTTGCACCAGCCGTTCAATCGCCTGACCCGACAAAGTCAGCTCGGCCAGCACCAGTTGTTCACTGATGTGCAATGCCAATCGCTTCACGGGTTCAAACAAGGCCTGCGGGTTGCTGCTGAACGCAGAGAGTTTGTCGTTGAGTTGTTGCAGCAATTGCAATTGTTCTTGCAGGCTGGCGCTCAATTCGGTTTTCTGTTCTTCCAAGGCCTGCTGCAATTGCGCCTGCGCTTCGGTGCGGGCTTGCGCCATGCCGGCTTCGTGTCCTTGGGTCTGGCCTTGCGCCACGCCTTGTTCCATGCCGTGTTGCAAACCGGCGTTCACGCCGTCGGCGTGGCCACGGGCATAAGCCTCGTCGCGTGCCGCTGCCAATGCAGCCGGGTCAATCACTTCGGCATCGTCGCCCATGGGCCAGGCATCTAAAGCGTCTTCATCTGTGGCTCGCCACATGCTGTCTGCACCGAAGAGCACGCGTTCCAGTTGGCGTTGTTGCTCGCGTTCGGCATCGGCCAGTTGTTGCAAGCGCAAACGTTCAGCCTGCAACAAAGCCTGTTCCTGACGCTGTAATTCCTGGTCATCTGCCAGCAATGCGGCTTGTTCATCCGACGACATGTCGTGGCTTGCCTGCGCTGCATCATCTTGCTTGGCAGGCGCTGGCTGCGAACCTGTGGCATCGGGTTTGAAAGACGGTTTGCGACCATAGGTCTCCAGCACAAAGCCTTCGTCGTCATCCAATACTTTGGCTTTTTCCGGCGTTGCCAGTTGACGGAATTTCACACTGGAGAAATCCAGCTTGGGCACATTGGCCCAATCGAATTCCCCGAATGTCTTCAACGCAGGCGATGAAGAATTCAGCCAGGTGTCATCCAACCAATGGCGCGGTGCCGGTTTGAGCGGGTCAGGGTTAAACAAAGTCTGCTCCGCCCAAGATCAATTCGCCGGTGTCTGACAGCTTGCGCGCCAGACGCATGATTTTCTTCTGCGCATCTTCGACATCGGCGACACGCACCGGTCCGCGTGCATCCATGTCGTCTTTGAACATGCCGCGTGCACGTTCGGACATGTTGTCCAAGAAACGCGCCAGCACTTCGTCGGGTGCGCCTTTCAAGGCGACCATCAACTGGTCGGGCTCGACGTTGCGCATCAACACCTGAATACCCTTGTTGTCGACCGTGACCAGGTTGTCGAAAGTGAACATCTGATCCTGAATCTTCAGCATCAAATCCGCATCGATCTCTTCCAAACCATCCATGATGGAGCGTTCCATATCGGTTTTGGTTTTGTTCATGATGGCGGCTGCGGCCTTGATGCCGCCAAAGCTTGACGACTTGGACGACGAGCTCTTGGCAAACTGCTGCTTCATGATTTGTTCCAGCTCGGCCATGGCAGACGGCTGCACCGTGTCCATGGCGGCCACACGCTGAATGGCTTCAGGGCGGACTTCCGGCGGCAAATACACCAACACGTCGGCGGCCACACTGGTTTCCAGAATCGACAAAATAATGGCGATCACCTGCGGGTGTTCGGTCCGGATCATCTCTGCAATCGAGCGCGGGTCCATCCACGACAAAATGTCCAGCCCTTTGGTGCCTTGTCCCGGCATGATGCGGTTGAGCACCGAATTGGCTTTGTCTTCACCCAGTGCCAAACGCATCACACGGTCGACATAGTCGGTGCCGCCTAAGCCCACGCTGTTTTGTTTTTTCAGCATGTCGACAAACTGGTCGAGCACCACATTCACCGCGCCTTGCGACAGCGAAGACGCTTGCACCATGGCTGCGCCCAGTGCCTGTACTTCTTTGGGGCTGAGGTATTTGACAATCTCAGCCGCCTGCTCTTCCCCCAGCAGCAACATCAACACTGCAGCCCGTTGGGTGGAGGTCATGGCCTCCATCTCTGCGCGCAGTTCGGGGGTCCATTGAATCGTATCGTCAGCCATGTGTAGTCCTTGTTCGCTCTGTGCGTGATCAAGATTCGATCATGTTGCGCATGACACTGGCCACCCGGCCGGAGTTGTCAGACACGATCATGCGAATCAGTGCAACCTTATCGTCATACGAGTTGGCATTGTTCAGTAAATCGGAAGGTATGGTCGGTTTCTTAGGTTTGAGTTTGCCCATGCGTGCTTTGAGATCATCTAGCGACTCACCTTCTTCCAACTCCACTTCCTCGGTGCCGTTCTCGGCTTGCAGCTCCAGAGCGGCCAGGCGTTCGGCTTCACGGGCGGCTTCTTCTTCGGCCATGCGGGCGGCTTCGGCGGCGGCGGCTTCTTCGGCCATCTCCGACTCTCTGGCCAGCGCTTCGGCAGCTTGGCGTTCGGCTTCGGCAAGTGCTTCGGCGGCTTTGCGTGCTTTTTCCTCGGCCTCTTCTCTGGCGGCGCGTTCGGCAATCACCCGGGCAGCGGCCTCGGCTTCGGCGGCGGCGATGCGTTCGGCACGGATCTTCTCGGCGGTGGCGGCTTCGGTGGCGGCGGCGGCTAAGGCAGCAGCGGCCAATGCAGCAGGGTCGACTTCGGGTTTGAGCAATTTCTTGATCATGGGTCGCACCACAGCCATCAGGAACAACAGGAACAACAGTGCAATCACGCCGCTGTTGGCCAGTGAGGCCAGGTTCTCGTCCTTGTACCAAGGCACGGCATTCGGGTCGACAGGCGGCTCAAAACGGGTGGACACCACCGTGACCACGTCACCGCGTTTGTCGTTAAAGCCAACCGCACCGCGCACCAATTGGTTCAAACGGTCGAGTTCTTCTTGTGTGTAAGGAATGGTGGTCGGCGGTGGTGAACCATCGGCGGGCTTCTCCACTTTCATACCGGCAGGAATCGGGCGCTCATTGATCAGCACACCGACACCGAGCTTAGAAATATTGCCCATGGCGCTCTTGGTGTGACGCACCGAGCGGTCGAGCTCATAGTTTTTGGTGCTGCGGGCCACCACTTGCACGCCTTTTTCACTCACGCCCTTGTTCGGGTCGGCGGGTGTGGCATCGGTGGCTGCCGGGTTGATCGGCGGATTCGGCGGTGTATTGGTCAACGAGCCGGGAATACCAATCGCATCTTTGAAGGTATTGCGGTCTTCCACATACAACTCGGAACGTGTTTTCGGTCCCTTGTCGCGCTGGTCAAAATCTTCGGTGGTGACTTCATCTTGGGTGAAGTCGAGTTGCAGGCTGACCTGGGCCGACACGTTTTCAGCGCCAACGATGGGCGACAGCAATTGAATCAAACGGGTGCGGTACAAATCTTCCATTTGCTGTTTTTGCTGCAACTCTGCGCCGGTCAGGCCCAGCGGTTGCGGGCCCAGCATTTCATTCATCAGCGAGCCGAAGTTGTCCACCACGGAGACGTTTTCAGGGGCCAGGTAAGGCACGCTGGAAGCCACCAGTGAAATGATGGCTTGCACATTGGCAGACGAGACTTCTTTGCCGGGTGCGCGAGTGATGATGACAGACGCTTTGGTTGGCACGCGGTCGCGCACAAACACGCTTTGCTTGGGTGCGGCCAGGTGCACACGGGCGCTGCGGATACCGGCGATTTGCGAAATCGTTTTCGCCAGTTCCTGTTCCATGGCATTGTTGTAGCGGACTTGTTCCATGAACTGACTGGTGGTCATGGCCGGCATGTCTTTCAAGGTGTCCATGCCCTGTGCTTCGGTGCGCGGCAAGCCTTTGGAAGCCAGCAACATGCGGGCTTCCTGGTACTTGTCTTCAGGCACCAAAATTTGTCCGGTGTTCTTGTCAATCTCGGGTTTGAAGTTAGCGGTCTTCAAGGTCTCAATGGCCATTTGCTTGTCCGCTTCCGGCAGCATCATGGTCAAAGGACGCATGGGCGGCGTTTTCATGGACATAGAGGCCAAGCCGAATGCAGCCACCACCATCATGATGACGACGATGGGCAGCACCTTGCGCACCGAGGGCTGACGCACCAGGTCGCGGATCATGCCCATCGGGTCGGTCAAGGCTGAGCTGGTGATTGAACGTGCCAGGTCACCGCTGCGCACGGATGGGCCACTGGCGACCATGGCATTGCTGCGCGCGCCATTGTCTGCATCAGTGGTCAGCGCGTTGTTGCTGGTACCAAGGGGGGAGTTGAGTGTTGCACTTGCGGTTGCCATGGTGTTCTCTCAGGTTAGACCGGCATGTTCATGATTTCTTCATACGCCTTGAGCACTTTGTTGCGCACCTGCAAGGTCGCTTCAAAGGCCAGGGAGGATTTCTGCATACCCAGCACCACATCGGTCAGGGGTACGTCTTCGCCACGTTGGT
>CANNRV010000001.1 GCA_947508145.1 Comamonadaceae bacterium | reverse complement strand
GCACACCCCCATGATGCAGCAGTACCTGGGTCTGAAAGCAGACTTTCCCAGTACGCTGCTGTTTTATCGCATGGGCGATTTTTATGAACTGTTTTTTGAAGACGCGGAAAAAGCCGCTCGCCTGTTAGACATCACCTTGACACAACGCGGTCAGTCCGCCGGGCAGCCGGTGGTCATGGCCGGTGTGCCTTTTCATTCGGCGGACAGTTATTTGTCGCGCTTGATCAAGCTTGGCGAATCGGTCGCCATTTGCGAACAAGTGGGCGAAGTCGGTGGCAAAGGCCCGGTCGAGCGCAAAGTGGTTCGCGTGGTCACGCCCGGCACTTTGACCGATGCGGAATTGTTGAACGACAAAACCGAGGCCTATGTGTTGGCGGTGCACGCCAGTGAACGCGCAGGCAAATCTGCTGGCTGCGGCTTGGCTTGGCTGAGCGTGACCGAAGGTGAATTGCGCTTGGCTGAATGCGCTGCCGATCAATTGCCCGCATGGATCGCACGCATCGCGCCCAGCGAAGTGATTTTCAGCAGCGAGTTACCCGCCCATTTGCTGCCCTTGCTGTCCAGTGTGAACGTCAAGTCCGAGCGGCCCTCGTGGGCGTTTGACAGCACTTTAGGTCAACGCAAACTGCTTGAACAATTGCATGCTGCATCCTTAGAAGCCTGGCAAGCGCAAGACCTGGTGCAAGCACACGCAGCAGCCTCTGCACTGTTGTCTTACGCCGAGCACACGCAAGGTCGCAGCCTCACACATGTGCAAAAACTGCGTGTCGAACGCCATGAAGAACGCATCGATTTACCCGCTACCACGCGGCGCAATTTGGAGTTGACGCAAACATTGCGCGGCGAAGACAGCCCCACTTTGTTTTCCTTGCTGGACACCTGTATGACCGGTATGGGCAGCCGCACATTGAAACGTTGGCTGTTAGAGCTGCCGCGTGAACGTTCAATAGCACAACAGCGTCTTGAAGCGATTGCGGCATTGCAAGGCGAACACGGTGCAGGTGTGTGGCGCGAATTGCGCACAGCCTTGAAAGGCTTAGGCGATGTGCAACGCATCAGCGCGCGCATTGCTTTGCGCCAGGTGCGACCGCGCGAGCTGGTGGCACTCGGTTCGGCATTGCAACGTGCTGCTCATTTGCCCGCTGTCTTGAGCGAAGCAGCAGACACGCCCTGGCTGCAAACACTCAGCAAATCGCTGGTGTCGCCGCCTGAATGCGCAGCCCTGTTGCAGGCTGCTTTGCTGCCCGAACCGTCGGCGTTAGTGCGTGACGGTGGTGTCATCAACCATGGCTTTGATGCCGAACTCGATGAACTTCGCAACATACAAAACCACGGCGACAGTTTTTTGCTGGAACTGGAAGTGCGCGAACGCGAACGCACCGGCATTCACAATTTGAAAGTGCAATTCAACCGGGTGCATGGTTTTTACATCGAGGTCAGCCAAGGACAACTGGAACGTGTGCCGGACGACTACCGTCGCAGACAAACATTAAAAAATGCAGAGCGCTTTATCACGCCGGAGTTGAAAGCCTTTGAAGACAAGGCGTTGTCAGCGCAAGAACGTGCGCTGTCGCGCGAAAAATTTCTTTTCGAACAATTGCTGGACGACCTGCAACAGTATGTGCCTGCGCTGTCGCAAGTGGCTTGGGCTTTGTCTACTTTGGACGTGCTGTCCACGCTCAGTGAACGTTCTTTGACACTCAACTGGTGCGCACCGGAACTGGTGAACACGCCGGGCATCAGCATCACACAAGGCAGACACCCGGTGGTCGAAGCGCGGTTGGCAGAAACAGGTGGCAGCTTCATTGCCAATGACACGCAACTCGGCCCGACACAGCGCATGCAAATCATCACCGGGCCAAACATGGGCGGTAAATCCACTTACATGCGTCAAGTGGCTTTGATTGTGCTGCTCGCCAGCATTGGCAGCCATGTGCCAGCAACTGCTTGTCGCATCGGTCCTATCGATGCCATACACACGCGCATTGGCGCAGCAGATGATTTAGCCAATGCGCAATCCACCTTCATGCTGGAGATGACCGAGGGTGCGCAAATTTTGAATGCCGCGACTCCCAACAGTTTGGTGTTGATGGATGAGATCGGTCGCGGCACATCTACCTTCGATGGACTGGCGCTGGCCAGTGGCATAGCCACTTACCTGCACGACAAATCGCAGTCCTACAGTTTGTTTGCCACGCATTATTTTGAGTTAACTGAATTTGCAGCTACGCACCGCTCGGCAGTGAATGTGCATGTGAGCGCAGCTGAGAGCGGCAATGACATTGTGTTTTTGCACGAAATACAACCCGGCCCGGCGAGCCGCAGTTACGGCATACAAGTCGCGCGTTTGGCGGGCATGCCGACCAGCGTGTTGAACCATGCCAAACATGCGCTGGCAGCATTGGAAACAGATGCGCAAAACACAAGAGCCCAAGTCGATTTATTTGCTGAACCGCCTGAAGCCATAGACGCTGGTCCCTCGCCCTTGCAAGCCAAACTGTCCCAACTTGACCCCGACACCTTGAGTCCGCGTGAAGCGCTTGATGCTTTGTATGCTTTGAAAAAATTACTTTGAGACCCACACACTGATGACTGTTTACCCTGATGTACCCGCCGGTCAACCGCTGGTTCTTTTTTTCCACGGCAACAGTTTTCCTGCCAGCACTTACAACGTGATGTTGAATGATTTGCGCAGACGCGGCATGCAAGTACAAGCACTGGAGAAAATTGGTCACAACCCGGAT
Organism: Comamonadaceae bacterium; assembly: GCA_947508145.1. Classification (GTDB taxonomy): domain Bacteria; phylum Pseudomonadota; class Gammaproteobacteria; order Burkholderiales; family Burkholderiaceae_C; genus Limnohabitans. Next base: position 41,698 of record CANNRV010000001.1, on the reverse strand, counting down.
TACCCGGTCACCAGCAACTGGCCGCATCTGGTGCAAGAAATTCATGCATTTGCCAAACCACTGATTGATGCGCACACCGGCCCGGTGGTATTGGTGGGTCACTCACTGGGCGGCATGCTCAGTCTGATGTTGGCAGCGCAATTCCCTGACATCGCACACGCCGTGGTGATGGTGGACGCACCAGCGGTTGGCGGCTTGCAGGCCAAAGTGTTGCAACTGTCTAAAACGTTTTCTTTCAATAAAAAGTTTTCGCCCGGAGCCATCAGCCGCAAGAGACGAAATGAATGGACTTCGGTGGAAGAAGCGTTTGCGCATTTCGCTTCAAAGAAAGTGTTTGCGCGCTGGGACCCGCAAGTGTTGAACGACTATGTGGTTCACGGCACACACGAAGAGCACTCAGCCCATGGCAGTAAACGCGTGCTGAGCTTTGACAGACACATTGAAACCCTGATTTATGAAAGCGTGCCGCACAACCTGGAGCGCTTGCTAAAGCAATACCCGTTGACTTGTCCAGTCAGTCTGGTGGCAGCGCGTCATTCGCGGGAAATGCGATTAGCTGGCACCGAGTTTTCTAAAAAAATCACCAAGGGCCGCATTTGCATGATTGACGGCACACACCTGGTGCCCATGGAAAAACCTTTGGTCACGGCAGCAGCTATTGAAACGAGTATTTTGAATATGCTCAGCCTCACAACTGCAAAATAAATTCTTTCAAGCTTGCCAGAGAATCCAACCCTGTTGAGCAGTGATCAACACCACTGCACCGAAGGCAATCCGGTACCAGGCGAATGGCACAAAGTTGTGTGTAGAGATATAGCGCAACAACCAACGCACACACAGCCACGCGCTGATGAACGAAAACACCAAGCCAACCGCGAACAAAGGCACATCGGCCAAGCTGAGTAAAGCGCGTTCTTTGTACAAGCTGTAAACACCCGCACCTATCAACGTGGGAATGGCCAGGTAAAAAGAAAACTCGGTAGCGGCTTTGCGAGACAGCCCAAGCAACATGCCGCCGATGATGGTGGCCCCGCTGCGACTGGTGCCGGGCACCATCGCCAGGCACTGCACCAAACCAACTTTCAATGCATCCAGCGGCGACATGGATTCGACATTGACAATGCGCGCTTGGTCATCCGGATGCGCATCTTGCAATGATTGTCTGCCCCAGCGCTCAACCCACAAAATCACCAAGCCGCCCAGTATGAATGTGGATGCAACCACGGTAGGAATGAACAAATAGGCTTTGATGATTTTGCCGAACAACAAACCCAGCACAACAGCGGGTAGAAACGCGATGAATATGTTCAGTGCGAAACGCCGCGCCATTCTTTGCGAAGGCAGAGCAAGCACGGTGCCGCGTATTTTTTCCCAGAACACCAAGACCACTGCAAAAATGGCACCGGTCTGAATAGCGATATCAAACACCTTGGCTTTCTCGTCGTCAAAACCTAGCAAGGCCCCGGCCAATATCAAATGACCGGTTGAAGAGATGGGTAAAAACTCGGTCAAACCTTCGACCACGCCCATGACGGCGGCTTTGATCAACAACATCCAGTCCACGTTCATCCTTGTGATTTATGTTTGTCGATTCTAAGTGTCGCTCAGTAGCAAAACGGATAAAGCGTTTGATCATTTCATTGCAACCTGGCAGAAAACCGGTTTTAATTGGCTAACACCATTACTTCGTCATGCATTCACCAAAAAATGGTTTGTTGATAAATCACCATGCAACTCACTCCCCTGATCGCCGTACACATGACTGCCGCCATAGGCGCGGTCATTCTGGGTCCCTTTGCGCTGTGGGCTCGCATGGGTGCAATGCAACGCCCGTGGCTGCACCGCGCCGCAGGCTATGCTTATGTCACATTCATGCTGCTCGCAGCTGGTACGGCTTGTTTTATTCTTGATTTCAATTTGCCGAATTTTCATGGGTTGACAGCCATTCATTTATTGATACCCGTCACTTTGCTCAGCTTATGGGCGGCGTTTCGCGCCTTGATTCGACGTGATTTCGTGACACACCGCATCACCATGCAAAGTCTTTATGTCAGCGCTTGTGTGATTGCCGGGGGCTTCACGCTGCTGCCCTCACGTTATCTGGGTCAATTGATATGGCATGAATGGCTGGGATGGATTTGAAATACATGCATGAAATGCAATTACCAAATCTCTACTTTTAAACGCTGTTTAGGAATATGCGTGAACGCCTTGTCCCGGCTGACCAATATGACTTTCGCTGCAACAGCATGCGCTGCAATCATCATGTCCAAGTCACTCAGGTTGCTGCCTTGCGTTTCTAATGAATGGCATAACTCGCCGTAACTCACAGCAGCTGGTGTATCCCAAGGCAGTACATCCATGTGTAGCAACACCTGATCCAAGGCTTGTCTGAGTTTCACTGATTGCGATCTGCGCTGTATGCCGTATTCGATTTCAGCCAGCGTCACGCTTGAAATCACCGCTTGTCCCACTTGAAGTTTGGATAAACGCGTCAGCAACTTGGTATCGCGTCCTTGCATGATGTGACTGATGACATTGGTATCCAACAAATACCTAGGGTTCATTTTTTCCGCGCCTCAAACGGATCTCGTCTGTTTGTTTGTTGACGACGTTCAATCAGCATGTCTTCATTGGCATTCAATGCCACAGCGTCCAACAAGCCCTGCCAATTACTGGGTTTGCGTGACAACACCACATCGCCTGTGAGCGGGTCATGCCGGATAAACACTTCGGGCACATCAAACCTGTATTCCAGAGGCAAGCGCACGGCTTGACTTCGACCGGTGGTAAAAACTTTGGCGGTTGGTTCCATGTTGCACCTCTTTGTCATGACGGTATATCTCATGATACATACCATATCAATGCCAGTCAACACACCTGAATACCAGCCTAAAATCAATGAATGAGTAAACCTGCACCCCCAGCCGCCGAACACGAACACAAACCCAGCAATTTTTTGCGCCAGATCATCGAATCTGATCTGGTTCAAGGCACACACGCACAGCGTCGCTGGGCTGGCAGTCCGGGCGATGCTGCCCACCATGCACAAGCTGCACTGGACCCCGCCAAAATCCGCACCCGTTTTCCGCCTGAGCCCAATGGCTATTTGCACGTCGGACACGCGAAAAGTATTTGCTTGAATTTCGGATTGGCACGCGATTACCAAGGCATTTGCCACTTGCGGTTTGATGACACCAATCCGGAAAAAGAAAACTTGGAATACGTCAACAGCATCATGGACGCGGTGAAATGGTTGGGCTTTGACTGGAACGGCGCGTCTGATGCATCGCCTTACCAAGCCAGCGATTATTTTGAATTCATGCACCGTGCAGCGGTGTATTTGATTGAACAAGGTCTGGCCTATGTGGATGAGCAAAGCGCCGAAGACATGCGTATCAACCGGGGCGACTTCAGCAAGCCCGGTATTGACAGCCCATTTCGCTCACGCTCAATTCAAGACAACCTGCAACGCTTTGCTGACATGCGTGCAGGCCAATTGCCAGACGGCAGCGCAGTGTTGCGCGCCAAAATCGACATGGCCTCGCCCAATATCAATATGCGCGACCCGGCTATCTACCGCATACGCCACGCCACACACCACCACACCGGTGACACCTGGTGCATTTACCCCATGTACACCTTTGCGCATCCCATCGAAGATGCGCTGGAAAACATCACGCACAGTATTTGCACTTTAGAGTTTGAAGACCAACGGCCTTTTTATGACTGGCTGATGGCGCGTTTGAGCGAAGGCGGTTTGATACAAACACCGCCACCACGTCAATACGAATTTGCGCGTTTAAACCTGACCTATGTGGTGACCAGCAAACGCAAACTCGCGCAACTGGTGAGCGAGCACCATGTCAGCGGCTGGGACGACCCGCGCATGCCCACCATCGTCGGCCTGCGACGCCGGGGCTACACACCGGCGAGTCTGCAAACATTTGCCGAGCGCATTGGTGTGACCAAAAGCGATAGTTGGATTGACTACAGCACCTTAGAAGGCTGTTTGCGTGAAGACTTAGAGCTCAAAGCGCATCGCGCCATGGCAGTGTTAGAGCCTTTGAAACTCGTGCTGACCAATTGGGATGAAGCCTTTGGCGCAGGTCATTCAGAGCCATGCACCCTGCCCGCTTTGCCGCACGCGCCTGAGGGACAAAATGAAGTGGCAGCAAGGCATTTTTCTATAGGCAAAGAAGTCTGGATAGAACGCGACGACTTCGCCGAGGTGCCGCCCAAGGGCTACAAGCGATTGAGCCCGCCTCTGACCAACCCCGATGGCAGTGTCACACCCGGGTCTGTCATTCGCCTCAAAGGTGGCTACATCATTCAATGCACAGGCTGTTTGAAAGATGCCAATGGCGCAGTAAGCGAAGTACACGCCACCGTGTTCCCGCAAACCAAAAGCGGTACCGCGGGTGCTGACAGCGTGAAAGCCAAAGGCGTGATCACCTGGGTGGGTGTGGCGGATGCATTGCGTGCTGAAGTGCGTTTATATGACCGCTTGTTCTCTGAAGAACACCCGGATGCGGGCGGCAAAGACTTTTTGCAGTCGCTCAACCCGGATAGCTTGAAAGCAGTGACAGCCTATGTTGAGCCCTCACTGGCACAGGCCAAAGCTGACGATAAATTTCAGTTTGAACGTCTCGGTTATTTTGTTGCCGACCGGGTTGATCACAGCGAACACAACTTGGTGTTTAACCGTGCTGTTGGATTGAAGGACAATTGGGTCAAATAACACAGGATGTATACATGTCTCAATTACTAGAACAGTTGCAATGGCGTTACGCCACCAAAAAAATGGATCCGACCAAAGTGGTCACGCAAGACAAGTTGGATCGCATCATCGAAGCTGCCAGACTGGCACCTACATCCAGCGGTTTGCAACCCTTTGAAGTGTTTGTCATCAGCAACGCAGAAGTTCGCAAACAAATACGTGCTGTGGCCAATGACCAATCTCAAGTCACCGACGGCTCGCATTTGCTGGTGTTCGCAGCATGGGACAACTACACGCCCGAGCGGATCAACCACATGTTTGATTTGAACGTGTCCCTGCGGGGCGGCACCAATGAGGGCTGGGAAAACTACCGCAACATGCTATTGAAAAACTACACTGTGCGCGATCCGCAAGTTAACTTTGAACACGCCGCACGTCAGGCTTATATCGCTATGGGCTTTGCATTAATTGCAGCCGCAGCCGAAGAAGTGGACAGCACGCCCATGGAAGGATTCAAACCCGAGGCAGTAGATGAAATTTTGCATTTGTCTGCCAAAGGTTTGCGCAGCGTGGCCATCATGCCTTTGGGCTACCGTGCAAGCGGACAAGACTGGTTGGAAAACCTGGTCAAAGTGCGCCGCCCCCTGTCAGACTTTCTCACCGAAGTGAAGTAAGCAAACTGCTGCTTTACTCGACCGCTTCATCCACACACCAGGAACCACCATGGCCAAAGGCGAACAACGCAGCAACAAAATGGCAAAAAAGCCTAAGAAAGACAGCTCTCCGGCCAAGCCTATCGTGCCGGGAGACAGACCCAGCGCACCCATCACATTTGTCGCCCCCAGAGGCAAGTTGAAAAACAAATAAGCACCGCCCGTGATTCACTGCCTATTCAACTGAATATCAGTGAATCGGGCCTTTGAGTGCAGCCGGTAACGGCAGGGGCATGACGGATATGCCCTCTTCCAATAAAGCGCGTGTTTCTTCGATGGAAACCTGTCCACGGATATTGCGTTCTTCGGTTTCACCGTAATGCATTTTGCGGGCTTCTTCTGCAAATCCTGCGCCCACATCTTCGGTGTTGGCCATCACGTGTTGCACCATCTTCAGCCAAGCCATTTGCGGTTCTGTATTTGCAACCGGAGCCGCCTGTTCGGCGGTGGTCGCTATCTCATGTGAGGTTTCGCTGTTGACTTGCGTGTGTGAATCTATCCGTGAAGTCAGTAAGTTGAGCCGGGGTGCGGTCAACATTTTCTGGATAGTGGTGTCGGCACACACAGGACATTCAATCAGTTCTTGGCTGCGTTGAGCTTGGTAATCGTCTTCGCTGGCAAACCAGCCTTCGAATGGGTGTTGGTGCTGGCACTGAAGGTTAAGAACTTTCATGCTTTCATTATGGCAAAAGCAATTCGGTTCAGGTCCCCAGTGCTTGAACAACCGCTACGGCACATAAGGACATCAAGCCACCTGGAAGCAAGCCCAACACCAGCACCAGTCCGCCATTGATCACCAACACCGCCTTGACGTGTTTGTCTGCGGACACTGTGGTGACTGTCAGCGGTTGGTCAAAGTACATGACCTTGATGACCCGCAGGTAATAAAACGCACCGATCAAAGACATCATGACTGCAAACACCGCCAACACCAAGGCACTGGTTTGCTCGGAGGCCACCAAGGCTTGCAACACCGATAACTTCGCGAAAAAGCCAACCAAGGGTGGAACACCCGCTAATGAGAACAGGCAAATCGCCATGACAGCGGCATACAAAGGGTTGCGTTGGTTCAAACCAGCCAAGTCAGAAATTTCTTCACTCTCAAAGCCTTCACGCGCCAACAACAAAATGACCCCGAACACGCCCAAGGTGGTGAGCACATAGCTGATCATGTAGAACATGGCTGAGCTGTACGCATTGGCAGCAGATAAGGTATTGCCGCCTATCACTCCGGACAACATGCCAATCAACACAAAGCCCATTTGTGAAATGGTGGAAAAAGCCAGCATGCGTTTGAGATTGGTTTGTGCAATAGCTGACACATTGCCTATCAGCAAGGACACTACCGCGAGCACCATCAACATTTGCTGCCAGTCAATCGCCAAGGGCAGCATGCCGTCAACCAGCAAACGCATCATCAATGCAAACGCAGCCAGTTTGGGTGCACCGGCAATCATCAAAGTGACGGCTGTGGGTGCGCCTTGGTAAACATCCGGCACCCACATATGAAATGGTGCGGCCCCGAGTTTGAAAGCAATACCGCAGACCACAAACACCACGCCGAGCACCAGCACCTGGTGTTTGATATGGCCGCTAGAGGTGGCCTGGAAAATAGCAGTCAAATCCAAGGTGCCGGTAGCACCGTACAACATGGACAAACCATAAAGCAAAAAGCCACTGGCTAAAGCACCCAACACAAAGTACTTCATGGCGGCTTCGGTGGCGTTACTGTTATCGCGTCGCAAGGCCACCAAGGCATAACTGGACAGGGTCAACAACTCAAGGCCTAAATAAAGCACCAAGAAGTTATTGCCCGAAATCATGATGAACATGCCCAGCAAAGAGAACATGCTGAGAATAAACAGTTCACCACCTTGCAGCATTTTTCTGTCGGCAGAATAAGGCTTGCCGTAAACCAATGTCGCCATCACAGACAAAGTGGCAAAGCACTTAAGCCAGTTGCCCATGGCATCTGAGACCACCATGTGACCAAAGCCATAAACAGTATTCCCTGTAGAGGCGAGCACTGCTTGCGCCAAAGCCACCAGACCCAAGGTGAGCAGCGTCAAGCCATAAGTCAGACCACGCTGAGGCGATGTGACCCATAAGTCGCACAAACTGATGACACAAGCCATGGTCAGCAGAAAAATTTCTGGGAAGGCTGTCAGCCAATTGACGGTGTTCATCTTGCTTGGCTTCCTGAAAAGTTCATGGCGGGGAATTTCATAGCGGTAATTTGCCTATGGCCACTTGCTGTAGCAATTGGGTAACGGACGCATTCATGACATCGGTGAAGGGCTTGGGATAGATACCCATCCACAACACAGCAACAGCCAGCAAGCTGAGCATCAACATTTCACGGGCGTTGATGTCTGTCAGCGCCTTGACATCTTCATTCACCACCGGCCCGAGGTAAACACGTTTGACCATCCACAAGGTGTAAGCAGCACCAAACACCAAAGCAGATGCGGCCAGCATGCCCAGCCAGAAATTGAATTTGACGGCGGCCAGGATGACCATCCACTCGCCGACAAAACCGGCGGTACCGGGCAAGCCGCAATTGGCCATGGCAAACAACAAAGCAAATGCAGCAAATTTAGGCATGGTGTTGACCACGCCGCCGTAACTGGCGATTTCGCGTGAATGCACTCTGTCGTAAAGCACACCGATGCACAAGAACATGGCCGCAGACACGAAGCCGTGGGCAATCATTTGCACGATGCCGCCGATGACACCCAATTCACTGAACATGAAAAAACCGAAAGTGACAAAGCCCATGTGCGCCACAGACGAATACGCCACCAGTTTTTTCATGTCTTGCTGAACGATCGCCACCAGACCGACATAGACCACCGCCACCAAGGACAAAGCCAACATCAACCAAGCCCATTCGTGCGATGCATCAGGTGCAATCGGTAAAGAAAAACGCAAGAAGCCGTAAGCACCCAGTTTCAACATGATGGCGGCCAGCACGGCAGAACCACCGGTGGGCGCTTCCACGTGCACATCAGGCAACCAGGTGTGTACCGGCCACATCGGCACTTTGACTGCGAATGCGGCAAAGAACGCAAAGAACAGAAAAGTCTGAGGTGTCAAAGCCAAAGGCATTTGTTGCCATGTGGCCAGATCAAAACTGCCTTCAGATGCAATGTACAAATAAATCAGTGCCACCAGCATCAACAAAGAACCGAGCAAGGTGTACAAAAAGAATTTGAAAGCTGCGTAAATTTTGTTGGGGCCGCCCCACACCCCGATGATGAGGTACATGGGAATCAGCGTGGCTTCGAAAAACACATAAAACAGCATCGCATCCAAAGCGCAGAACACGCCAATCAGCAAACCACTGAGCACCAGAAATGCGCCCATGTATTGATTGACTCGTTCGGTGATCACTTCCCAGCCTGCAATCACCACCACTACGGTGATGAATGAGGTGAGCAGCACAAACCACAAAGAAATGCCATCCAGACCCAGGTGGTAGTGGATGTTGAAGCGGTCAATCCAGGGCAGCAGTTCAACAAATTGCATATCCGCAGTCGCGGGGTTGAACTGAAAGTAAAGCGGCAGTGTCAACAGAAAACTGACGACGGCACCGATCAAGGCAAACCAGCGCACCGAATGCGCATGCTCGTCGCGCCCCAGGACGAGCAGCAAAACGCCAAAAACTATAGGGGTCCATATGGCCAGGCTCAGCATTTCCATGGCAACTCTCTGTGTGGGTACCGGGTTAAAGTCAAAGTGTTTTTCATGGTTTGAGCCAAACGAACCAAGTGATCAAACCGAACATGCCCAAAATCATCAACAAGGCATAGTGATAGAGGAAACCGGTTTGCAAACGACGTGCGAACAAAGCCAGTTTGCCAATGACGTGCCAAGAGCCGTTGACGACAAAACCGTCAATCACCGCTTGATCGCCGCCCTTCCACAAACCTGTGGCCAACCAACGGGTGCCACGCGCCAGTATCTTTTCGTTGAAATCATCCAAGAAATATTTGTTCACCAGCAAGGTGTGCACGGGCTTGAAATGACGCTCAATGAAGGCCGGTACCGCCGGATGAATCATGTACATGTAAAACGCTGTCAACACACCTGCAACGGCCAATATGAAAGGCAATGAGGTAAGCGCATGTTCGGCCATGGCCATGGGACTGTGAAAAGCTTCATGCAACTCGGCCATGGCGGGGTGAATCACTGTGTTCACTTGAATGGCATCTTTAAAGAAATCACCGAACAGCATGTACTCGATGGTGAAGTAACCAATGCATACAGACGGTATGGCCAGCAACACCAAAGGCAGAGTGACTACCCAAGGCGACTCGTGCGGGGCATGCGCATGACCGTGGTCATCATGGTGGGCATGCGGGTCTTGGTCGAAACGCTCTTTGCCGTGGAACACCAGAAAGTACATGCGGAAAGAATAAAACGCGGTGACAAACACGCCAGCCAAAACCGCGAAATGCGCCCATTGCGCCGCTGGCAAATGGCTGGCTGCAACGGCTTCGATGATGCTGTCTTTCGAATAAAAACCAGAAAACAAAGGCGTACCAATCAAAGCCAGCGAACCGAGCAATGAAGTCAGCCAGGTGATGGGCATGTATTTGCGCAGCCCGCCCATGTAGCGTATGTCTTGGTTGTGGTGCACGCCCATGATGACCGAACCTGCTCCGAGGAACAACAGCGCTTTGAAAAACGCATGGGTCATCAAGTGGAACACCGCCACTGAATAAGCAGAGGCACCCAAAGCCACAGTCATATAACCGAGTTGCGACAAGGTGGAATAAGCCACCACACGTTTGATGTCGTTTTGCACGATGCCCAAAAAGCCCATGAATAAAGCCGTGATGGAACCAATGACCATCACGAGATTTAATGCGGTATCAGACAACTCAAACAGCGGCGACATGCGGGCCACCATGAAGATACCGGCGGTCACCATGGTGGCCGCGTGGATCAATGCAGAAATAGGTGTGGGGCCTTCCATGGAATCAGGCAACCACACATGCAGTGGAAATTGCGCCGATTTGCCCATGGCACCAATGAACAAACAAATGCAAACGACAGTGACCAGCATCCAGTCGGTGCCAGGCAGAGAAAGAACGGACAAGTCTGCGGCTTTGGCAAACACCTCGGTGTAATTCAGCGTACCGGCAAAGGCTGAGATCAAACCTATGCCCAAAATAAAACCGAAGTCACCCACCCGGTTGACCAGGAAGGCTTTCATATTGGCAAACACGGCGCTGGGTTTGTTGAACCAAAAGCCGATCAACAAATAAGACACCAAGCCAACCGCTTCCCAGCCAAAAAACAATTGCAACAGGTTATTGCTCATCACCAGCATCAGCATGGCGAAGGTGAACAAGGAGATATAGGCGAAGAAACGGTTATAGCCTTCGTCTTCTTCCATGTAACCCATGGTGTAGATATGCACCATCAATGAAACAAAGGTGACGACGCACATCATCATGGCGGTGAGGCCGTCGACCATGAAGCCGACTTCCATCTTCAAGTCGCCGACCTGCATCCAGGTGTAGAGCGTTTCGTTGAACCGGGCACCGTCTGTCACCACGTCCTGCAAAGTCATCAGTGACAGAGCGAATGAAATAAAGACACCCAATATGGTCAGACTGTGTGACCAGCGGCGGCTGATGCCAGCGCCGCCAAGTTGTGTGCCCCAGATGCCAGCAAGCATCGCCCCGGCCAAAGGGGCCAGCGCGACGGCTATCAATGTGGAAGCTTGTATGGATTGACTCATGGTGTGTGTTGGGATCAGCCTTTGAGGCTATTGAGTTCGTCAACGTTGACGCTGGACCGGTTGCGGAATAACAGCACCAGAATGGCCAGGCCGATGGCTGATTCAGCAGCTGCAACGGTGAGAATGAAAAATACAAAAATCTGTCCTTGCATATCGCCCAGGTAATGCGAGAAGGCAACGAAATTGGTGTTCACCGCCAGCAGCATCAGCTCAATCGCCATTAAAAGCACGATCAGGTTTTTGCGGTTCAAAAAAATACCAATGACAGACAAGGCAAACAGCACTGCGCCCAAGGTCAGGTAATGTCCGAGTGTGACGTTCATGACTTCGGTTCCTCAGCGGGTGGCGGGACCAGCTCCTGATGCACCGGGTCGATCTTGACCATGCGCAAACGATCAGCCGGTTTGACTTTGACTTGTTCGGACGGGTCTTGTGCTTTGCTGTCTTTGCGCTCACGCATGGTCAAAGCTATCGCAGACACAATGGCCACCAGCAAAATAACCGCAGCAATTTCAAGCGGGTACAAGTAATCGGTATACAGAGCAATGCCCAACTCTTTGGTGTTGGGCATGGGTGCAGAACCCGGCGTGGCATCTGACACCACTTGCACAGAACGAAAACCACCCATCAACACAGAAGCCAGTTCGAGCGCCAGCACAGCGCCTATTGAGGCCGCGAGTGGAAAGTGGTTCCAAAAGCCACGTTTGAGTTCGTCCAGGTTGATATCAATCATCATCACCACAAACAAAAACAAAACCATCACCGCACCAACGTACACCAGCACCAGGGTGATAGACAAAAACTCTGCGTTGAGCAGCATCCAAATGCCGGAGGCTTGGAAAAAGGCCAGTACCAGGTACAAAGCGGCGTGCACCGGGTTGCGTGCCGTGATGACGCGCAAGGCGGCGAACAGCATGACTGCTGAGAAAAGATAGAACAGCGCTGACTTGACTTCCATGTGCTTATCAGTCCCTGGGGTTAGCGGTATTTGGCATCGGCTGCCTTGTGGGCCGCGATCTGCGGTTCGTATTTGTCACCGACAGCCAGCAACATGTCTTTGGTGAAATACAAGTCGCCGCGTTTTTCGCCGTGGTACTCAAAGATGTGGGTTTCAACAATCGAGTCGACCGGGCAGCTTTCTTCGCAAAAGCCGCAAAAAATACATTTGGTCAAATCGATGTCATAGCGTGTGGTGCGGCGTGAACCGTCGTCCCGCACATCGGATTCGATGGTGATGGCCATGGCCGGACACACGGCTTCGCACAGCTTGCATGCAATGCAACGTTCTTCACCGTTGTCGTAACGGCGCAGTGCGTGCAGGCCGCGAAAGCGCGGGCTCAGCGGTGTTTTTTCTTCAGGGAATTGCACCGTGATTTTGCGTGCAAACATGTATTTGCCAGTGATAGCAAAACCTTTGAAGAACTCCAGCAACAAGAAGCTGGAGAAAAAATCCGCCCAAGAAAATGGCGTAGGTGGCGTGGTGGAAGTATGCGAGGTCATAGGTGTGTTTGCATCAATTCCAGATGTTCCAAGGTGTTTGCATCCAAGCACCGATGAGAATCAGCCAGACCAAGGTCACAGGGATGAAAATCTTCCAACCCAAGCGCATGATCTGGTCATAACGAAAACGGGGAAAGGTGGCTCGCACCCACAAGAACATGGTGACCACCACAAATGTTTTGATCGCCAGCCAAATCCAACCAGGCACCCAGGTGAGGAAGGCCGAGTCCACCGGTGGCAACCAGCCGCCCAGGAACATCAACACGGCGATAGTGGAGACCAGAATCATGTTGGCGTATTCGCCAAGGAAGAACATCGCGAATGACATGCCTGAATATTCAATCATGTGACCCGCAACGATTTCAGATTCACCCTCCACCACGTCAAACGGGTGGCGGTTGGTTTCTGCCAAACTGGCGATGAAGTACACGATGAAAATCGGCAGCAAAGGCAACCAGTTCCAAGACAAAAAGCCCAGGCCTTGCGCTGCAAACATGCCTTTGCCCTGCCCCATGACGATGTCGGTGATGTTCATGCTGCCCGAGACCATCAACACCACCACCAAACAAAAGCCCATGGCAATTTCATAACTGACCATTTGCGCAGATGCACGCAGTGCACCTAAAAATGCGTATTTGGAATTGGATGACCAGCCTGCAATGATGATGCCGTAGACCTCCAAGGAAGTGATCGCCATGAGGAACAGCAAACCCGCATTCACATTGGCCAAGGCCACTTCGGGGCCAAACGGAATCACAGCCCAAGCCGCCATGACAGGCATGATGGTCATGACCGGGCCCAGGAAAAACAAACCGGAGCTGGCCTTGGTCGGCAGAATGATTTCTTTGGTGAGAATTTTTAAAGCGTCTGCAATCGGTTGCAGCAAGCCACCGGGGCCAGTGCGGTTGGGGCCCAAACGGATTTGCGTAAAACCAATCGCTTTGCGTTCCCACAAAGTGAGATAGGCGACACAACCCAGCAAGGGCAAAACCACTGCCACGATTTTGAGCAAGGTCCACAAAACCGGCCACAGCAGATTGACCCACCAAGGTGCAGCGGACAAGGCAGCGCCAAAGTTGAACAAGGTATCAACCATGGTGATGTCCAGGTTGTGCATCAGAGGTGTGCTGCAATGCAGGTGCACGACGCACCAGCGCATCCAACTGGTAAATCGATGCGGTCACGGGTGCATGTTGAGCAGGCGACAAGTCCACATTGGCACGCGTGTGGTTGGACAAGTGGGAAGCCATGTCATTTGGCAAAGCCAGCGCACGGACTTCTTCCACCGTGTCAAAGCTGAAGCCGGGCAACTTCATCATGCTGCCCAGCACGCGCAACACTTTCCATGCTGGCCGCGTTTCGCCCAAGGGCTTGACCACGCCATGGAAACTTTGCACGCGGCCTTCGGTGTTGACAAAGGTACCGGCGGTTTCTGTGAAAGGAGACACCGGCAACAACACATCGCTGATGTCTAAATTGGTTTTGAATGGCGACATGGTCACCACCATGTCCATCCCGGCCAGACGGTTTGATGAAGCGGCACAGTCAAGTGCAGGCTCGGTGTTCAACAACAACATGGCTTTGAGGCTGGAGGACTGCAACATGTGCGCGGCATTCAATCCGCCGTGCAGAGGTTGTGCCGACACCAGTTGTGCGCCAACGGTGTTGGCTGCTTCACCGAGGTAACCCACGCTGGCACCCGTGTGTTCAGCAATGAAGTTGGCCAATGCCAATAGGCTTGATGCTTTTTCGTGGTGCGCGGCAGCATTGCCCAGCAAGACGGCTTTGCGTTCGCCGGACAACAGCGAAGTGGCAATGGCTTGGGCCACAGCTGAAGACGCGTTGCCGGGTGCAGGTGCTGCGGTGTTTTTATGTTGAGCCACTGCGGCGGCGATATCGGCCAATGCCTGAACCCATACCGCACTGTCTGCCAATGACACCTCGGCCAATGGCATGGCCCAGTCGAAACGCTGTTCATTCAAGGCGTGCACCTTGGCACCACGGCGCACCGCTTGGCGGATACGCTGCGCCAGCAATGGTTGGTCTTTGCGGATGTTGGAACCAATGATGAGCACCCGGTCTAAGGTAGACAAAGATGCAATGGAAGTACCTAGCCAACGTGCTTTGCCGTCGTGCTGGAAATCTGCGGCGCGTAAACGGCTGTCTATGTTGTCGCTGCCCAAGCCGCGCATGAACTGCGATGCCAAGTACAACTCTTCCAGTGTGCTGTGCGGGCTGGCCAGACAAGCCAAGGCTGAAGCAGTGTGGTCTGTCTTGATCTGGTTCAAACCATTGGCCACATATTCCAGCGCAGTCGACCAGTCCACGGTGATCCACTGTCCATCTTGTTTCAGCATGGGCTGGGTCAGACGTTCATCGCTGTTCAAAGCTTCGTAGCTGTAGCGGTCACGGTCTGCAATCCAGCATTCGTTGACTTCTTCGTTTTCCAGCGGCACCACGCGCATGACGCGGTTGTTTTTGACTTGCACAATCAAATTGGCACCGGTGGCATCGTGCGGGCTGATGGATTTGCGGCGGCTGAGTTCCCAGGTGCGGGCCTGGTAACGGAATGGCTTGCTGGTCAAAGCACCGACCGGGCAAATATCAATCATGTTGCCGGAGAGTTCTGAATCCACTGTTTCGCCGACAAAGGCTTCGATTTCAGAATGCTCGCCACGGTGGGACATGCCCAATTCCATGCTGCCCGCTATCTCTTGGCCAAAGCGCACGCAACGTGTGCAATGGATGCAGCGGCTCATCTCTTCCATGCTGATGAGAGGGCCGACATCTTTGTGGAACACGACGCGTTTTTCTTCTTCGTAACGCGAGGCGCTGCCGCCGTAGCCGACCGCCAAATCTTGCAACTGGCATTCACCGCCTTGGTCACATATCGGGCAGTCCAGCGGGTGGTTGATCAGCAAAAATTCCATCACCGACTTTTGCGCTTTGATGGCTCGGTCTGATTTCGTGTGCACCACCATGCCTTGCGTGACAGGTGTGGCGCAAGCCGGCATGGGCTTGGGTGCTTTTTCTATGTCCACCAAACACATGCGGCAATTGGCCGCGATGCTCAATTTCTTGTGATAGCAAAAATGCGGAATGAAGGTACCGGCCTGTTCAGCCGCTTGGATCACCACGCTGCCTTCGGTCACTTGAACGGTTTTGCCGTCTATTTGTAATTCAATCATTGCTGTCCCGCGTGCGCGTGCGACGAGACCAAACAGGTCTTGTGCGTGATGTGGTGTTCGAATTCGTGACGGAAATGTTTGAGCATGCCGCGCACCGGCATGGCCGCTGCATCGCCCAAGGCGCAGATGGTGCGGCCCATGATGTTTTCCGCCACGTTGTCCAACAAGTCCATGTCAGACGGTTTGCCGTGTCCGGTTTCAATGCGGTCCACCATGCGCGACAACCAACCCGTGCCTTCGCGACACGGCGTGCACTGGCCGCAGGATTCGTGCATGTAAAAAGCAGACAAGCGTTGCAGACTTTTCACCATGCAACGGGTGTCGTTCATCACAATCACCGCACCGGAACCCAACATGGAACCGGCCTTGGCAATCGCGTCATAGTCCATGGTGATGTCCATCATGATGGCAGCTGGCAACACCGGCGCCGATGAGCCGCCGGGAATCACCGCTTTCAATGCGCCGCCTTGCACGCCACCGGCGAGTTCGAGCAGCTTGGCAAACGGTGTGCCCATGGGGACTTCGTAATTACCGGGCAAGACCACATCGCCGCTGACGGAAAAAATCTTGGTGCCGCCGTTGTTTGGTTTGCCGCAGGCCAAATACGCTGCGCCGCCATTGCGAATGATCCAAGGCACGGCCGCAAAGGTTTCGGTGTTGTTGATGGTGGTGGGTTTGCCGTACACGCCGTAACTGGCAGGGAACGGAGGTTTGAATCGCGGCTGGCCTTTTTTTCCTTCGAGGGACTCAAGCAAGGCAGTTTCTTCGCCGCAAATATACGCACCAAAACCATGGGCGGCATGCAATTGGAAACTGAACTCGCTTCCTTGAATGCGGTCGCCTAAGAAACCGGCGGCCCGCGCTTCGTCTAATGCGGCTTCAAAACGTTCGTAGGTTTGGAAAATTTCGCCGTGTATGTAGTTGTAGCCGACGCTGATGCCCATGGCGTAAGCGGCAATCGCCATGCCTTCAATGACGATGTGCGGGTTGAATTCCAGAATGTCGCGGTCCTTGCACGTGCCCGGCTCGCCTTCGTCTGAATTGCAGACCAAATATTTTTGACCGTTGAACAAGCGGGGCATGAAGCTCCACTTCAAGCCGGTGGGAAAGCCTGCGCCGCCGCGACCTCTGAGGCCTGATTCTTTGACGCAAGCAATCACCTGGTCTTGCGTCCATGCGGCTTCGCCGTTCAAGCCAAGAATGGTGCGCAAGGCTTGGTAACCGCCGCGCGACACATAGTCTTGCAAACCCCAGTTACGGCCATTGAGGCCATCGTAGATTTGCGGGTTGATATGGCGACCGTGAAAACAAGTTTCCAAACCTTTGGCTTGGAATTGGCCCAACAACTGTTCTAAGTTCATGGCTTGACCTCTACTGCGTGCAGACCGTCAATCAGTTGATCGAGTTTGTCGTGGCTCATGAAACTGCACATGCTGCGGTCATTGACCAACAACACCGGCGCATCCGCGCAAGCACCCATGCATTCACCGGGTTGCAAAGTGAACATGCCGTCGGCGGTGGTTTCACCAGATTCAATTTTCAATTTTTTGCAAAGATGTTCTAAGGCTTGCTGACCGCCGCGCAACTGACAAGGCAGGTTGGTGCAGACATTGATTTTGTAACGGCCCACCGGTTGCTGGTTGTACATGTTGTAGAAGGTGAAAACCTCATGCACTGCCATCACGGGCATCTCAAGTACTGCAGCCAAGGCTTTTTCCTGCTCAGCGGTGACAAAACCGTTTTCCTGTTGCAGTATGGACAAACACGCCATGACGGCAGATTGCTTTTGGTCAGCAGGGTATTTGTTCAACTCGTGCTGGAAACGCTGCATGGTGGCAGCGGAGAAATGGTCGGCGGTGGTGTTCATCGGTCAATTTCCCCAAACACAATGTCCATGGTGCCGATGATGGCGACGGTGTCAGAAATCATGTGTCCCCGTGTCATTTCGTCCATGGCGGCCAGATGTGGAAAACCAGGCGGGCGGATTTTCATGCGATAAGGTTTGTTCGCACCATCGCTGACCAGGTAAATACCGAACTCGCCTTTCGGGTGTTCCACGGCGGCATAGGCTTCGCCTTCGGGCACATGAAAACCTTCGGTGAACAATTTGAAATGGTGAATCAGTTCTTCCATGCTGGTCTTCATCGATTCACGCGAAGGCGGTGCCACCTTGTGGTTGTCGGTGATGACCGGGCCGGGGTTGTCGCGTAACCATTTCACGCATTGGCTGATGATGCGGTTGGACTGGCGTAACTCGGCCACGCGCACCAAATAGCGGTCGTAGCAATCACCGGTCAAGCCCACAGGGATATCGAAATCCATTTGGTCATACACGTCGTAAGGTTGTTGCTTGCGCAAGTCCCAGGCAATGCCGGAGCCGCGCAACATGGGGCCGGTGAAGCCCAGGTTTTTGGCACGCTCAGGTGTGACCACACCGATGCCGACCGTGCGCTGTTTCCAAATGCGGTTATCGGTCAACAAGGTTTCGTATTCGTCCACGTACTTGGGAAAGCGCTGGGTGAAGTCGTCGATGAAGTCCAGCAAAGAACCTTGGCGGTTGTCATTCAAGCGAGCGATGGCACGTGCATTTTTGATTTTGCTGACCTGGTACTGCGGCATGCTGTCGGGCAGATCGCGGTACACGCCGCCGGGGCGGAAATACGCGGCATGCATACGCGCACCGGAAACGGCCTCGTACATGTCGTACAAATCTTCGCGCTCGCGGAAGCAATAAATCAGGATGTTCATCGCGCCGCAATCAAAACCATGTGCACCCAGCCACAGCAAGTGGTTCAGCATGCGGGTGATTTCAGCAAACATCACGCGTATGTATTGGGCGCGTATGGGCACTTCCAGTCCCATGAGTTTTTCAATCGCCAAACAATAGGCATGCTCATTGCACATCATGGACACGTAGTCCAGCCTGTCCATGTAGGGCAAGGTCTGGATGAAGGTTTTGCTCTCGGCCAGTTTTTCGGTAGCGCGGTGCAACAGCCCGATATGCGGGTCAGCGCGTTGCACCACTTCGCCGTCTAACTCCAGCACCAGACGCAACACGCCGTGTGCCGCCGGGTGTTGGGGACCCAAATTCAAGGTGTAATTTTTGATATCAGCCATGGCTTAATGCAACCCGCCGTAATTGTCTTCACGGATGATGCGCGGGGTGATTTCGCGCGGCTCAATGGTGACGGGTTGGTAAATCACGCGTTTTTGCTCGGCGTCGTAACGCATTTCGACATGCCCTGTGGTGGGGAAATCTTTTCTGAACGGATGACCGATGAAACCGTAGTCGGTGAGTATTCGACGCAAGTCGGCATGGTTTCTGAAAAGAATGCCGTACAGATCAAAGGCTTCGCGTTCGAACCAATTGGCCGCGCTCCAGATGTCGTTGATCGAATCCACTTGGGGCATGTGCTCGTCAGTTGCGTGCACACGAAGTCGCAAACGCCAGTTGTGGGTCAGGGATAAAAAATGCGACACAACGGCATAGCGCGGGGCATCGGTGAACACCGAATGCGCACCGTCCTTGTAAGCCGAGTAGTCGATGCCGCACAAGTCAATCAGTTGTTCAAAGGCCAGCTCCGGGTGGTCACGCAACAGCAAGGCAACTGCCAAGTAGTCTGAGTCGCGCACTGTCAGCGTCAGTTCGCCATGTGCCAACACCAGTTGTTGAATGCGCTCACCGAGCACATGCCGCAAGGCAGACTGCAAAGTATCAATGGAAACAGTGATGGTCATACAGTGTCAGCGGGCAATGGTGTTTTCACGGCGGATCTTGGATTGCAATTGCAATATGCCGTAGAGCAATGCCTCTGCGGTAGGCGGGCAACCGGGCACATACACATCCACCGGCACGATGCGGTCACAACCGCGCACCACCGAATAGCTGTAGTGGTAGTAGCCACCGCCGTTGGCACACGAACCCATGGACAGCACCCAACGCGGCTCTGACATTTGGTCATACACCTTTCGCAAGGCGGGTGCCATTTTGTTGCACAAGGTACCGGCGACGATCATCAAATCGGATTGACGGGGACTCGGGCGAAACAACATGCCGAAACGGTCAATGTCGTAGCGTGCAGCCCCTGCGTGCATCATTTCCACAGCGCAGCAGGCCAAACCGAAAGTCATGGGCCACAGCGAACCTGTTTTGGCCCAATTCACCACCGAGTCGTAAGAGGTGGTGATAAAGCCTTCTTTGAAAACACCTTCAAGCGACATGTGTCATTCCCAGTCAAGGGCTCCTTTTTTCCACTCATAGATGAAGCCAACGACCAGGATCGTCAGAAAAATCATCATCGCTAAAAAACCAGTCAGTCCGATCTCTTTGAGCGACACCGCCCAAGGAAACAGAAAAGCAATTTCCAAATCGAACAAGATAAACAAAATGGCAACCAGGTAGTAGCGCACATCAAACTTCATGCGCGCATCTTCAAACGCTTCAAAGCCGCATTCATAAGGGGAATTTTTCGCTGCGTCCGGCTTGTGGGGGCCAAGGAATGCGCCTATTAACTGAGGCGCTACACCAACGAGCAAGCCAACACAAATAAATAAGAGAACGGGAAGATACTGCTCTAAGCTCATTGGAAACTCTTTATGCAGGTCATTGTCTGAACAGCTTCGTGCATTGTGCTGACAATACGATGACAGCGGATGTTGATGGTGCCGTCGGCGAGACTCGAACTCGCACAGCTTTCGCCACTACCCCCTCAAGATAGCGTGTCTACCAATTTCACCACGACGGCTTTGCTTACTTTTTTACCCAGCTTGGGCTCTGAAAAAGCCTCTGATCTTAACCCCAAAAAAACATGCTTCTGAGTGCATTCGACTGAATTTTTGCCCTGCTTTACTTGCCAGGAATTTGGGATGCAGGAGACCCGGCGGGAGTGACCGGGGCAGTTGGCACTGACTTGTCAACCGCTGAAGCAGGTGCAGGAGATGCGCCTGGAATGTTGTCGCCCGCGCCCGCAGGTGCTGTCACTGCAGCGCGTTCCAACACACTGGTTCCGTCGCTGCTGGTGCGCAGGTTGCCGAAATAAGCCAACGCCAATGTGCACACAAAAAACACTGCCGCCAACACCGAGGTGGTGCGCGACAGGAAGTTGGCCCCACCGGTGGCACCGAACAAACTGCCGGATGTGCCACTGCCAAAGGCTGCGCCCATGTCAGCGCCTTTGCCGTGCTGCACCAGGATCAAGCCGATCATGCCCAAGGCGGCCAAAATTTGAACCAGCAACAAAAGATTAAGTAGCGTACTCATGAAAACTCCGTGAAAGTCAGTGCGAAGCCGCAGCAACAATGGACAAAAAATCTGCGGCCTTGAGGGATGCCCCTCCGATCAAACCGCCATCGATATCAGCTTGCGCCAACAAACTGGCCGCATTCGCGGCATTCATGCTGCCGCCGTATAACAAGGCAATGCGTTCAGGCTGCTGTGTGGCTGCTTTGAGCTGTGCACGCAATAGTGCATGCACTTGTTGCGCCTGCTCAGGACTGGCGGTCTTGCCAGTGCCAATCGCCCACACGGGCTCATAAGCCACGACGATTTCGCTGATGCAATGCCCGTTGGTGTGGATGACAGCTGCGAGTTGTCGCTTGACCACCTCTTCGGTGTGACCGGCTTCGCGCTCTGCCAAGGTTTCACCGACGCACACAATGGGCGTGATGCCTGCGGCCAAAGCACGTTGTGCTTTGGTAGCCACCACGGCATCGGTTTCACCATGGTATTGGCGACGCTCTGAATGGCCGACGATGGCGTAACGCACAGCGAATTCGCGCAACATCGCCGCAGATAACTCACCGGTGTAAGCACCCTGCTCGTGCGCGGACACATCTTGTGCGCCCCACAACAGGGGCGACCCGGCAGCGAGTTGCTGCAACTGCGGCAAATACACCGCAGGCGCGCACACAGCCACTTTGCAAGACTTATCAGACAGACCGGCCATGACCGCGCGCACCAAATCCTGATTGGCAGCCAGGCTGCCATTCATTTTCCAGTTACCAACGATCAACTTGCCGCTCATGTCTACATCACTCCTGGTGAGGTTGTTCTTCGTGGTGTGCAGGCGCTTCTGGGCGGTCCAACAAAGCCTTCATCGACAACTTGATGCGGCCTTTTTCGTCGGTCTCCAGCACTTTGACGCGAACGATCTGGCCTTCGGCCAGTACGTCGGTGACTTTGGCGATGCGCTCATGGCTGATCTGGCTGATGTGCAGCAAACCGTCTTTGCCGGGCAGCAAATTGACCAGGGCACCAAAGTCCAGAATCTTGGTGATCGGGCCTTCGTAGATCTTGCCGATTTCCACTTCTGCGGTGATTTCCTGAATGCGGCGTTTGGCTTCGTCAGCTTTGGCGCCGTCAGTGGCAGCAATGGTGATGGTGCCGTCTTCTTCGATGTTGATCTGGCAACCGGTTTCTTCGGTCAAGGCACGGATGACCGCGCCGCCTTTGCCGATCACGTCCCGGATTTTCTCGGGGTTGATCTTCATGGTGTAGAGCTTGGGAGCGAAGTTGCTGACCTCGGTCTTGGCTTCGCCCATGGCATCTTGCATCTTGCCCAGAATGTGCATGCGGGCTTCTTTGGCCTGAGCCAAAGCTACTTGCATGATTTCCTGTGTGATGCCTTGGATTTTGATGTCCATTTGCAAAGCGGTGATGCCGTTGGTGGTACCGGCCACTTTGAAGTCCATGTCGCCCAGATGATCTTCGTCACCCAGAATATCGGTCAGCACGGCGAAACGGTTGCCGTCCTTGATCAAACCCATGGCGATACCGGCCACGTGCGCTTTCATCGGCACACCGGCGTCCATCAGCGACAAACAACCACCGCAAACGGAGGCCATGGAAGATGAACCGTTGGATTCGGTGATTTCTGACACCACACGCATGGTGTACGGGAATTCTTCTTTGGTTGGCAAACACGCAGCCAGTGCACGCTTAGCCAGGCGACCGTGACCGATTTCGCGGCGCTTTGTGCTCCCCATGCGACCGACTTCGCCAGTGGCGAACGGAGGCATGTTGTAGTGGAACATGAAGCGGTCTTCAAACTCACCGGCCAGCGCGTCAATGCGCTGTGCATCGCGTTCGGTGCCGAGTGTGGTGATGACCAAAGCCTGGGTTTCGCCGCGTGTGAACAAGGCGGAACCGTGGGTGCGGGGCAACACGCTGTTGCGGATTTCGATGGGGCGCACGGTGCGTGTGTCACGGCCATCGATACGCGGCTCACCGGCCAGAATTTGGCTGCGGACAATGCGCGCTTCGATGTCAAACAACATGCTCTCGACCTTGACGCTGTCGAATTCCACGCCTTGGGCTTTCAGGCCTTCCATGACAGCAGCGTAGGCTTCGCGGCAGGCTTGTGTGCGGCTTTGCTTGTTGCGGATTTGGTAGGCGGCAGCGAGTTTTTCGTCGGCGAGCGCAGCGACTTTGGCGATCAAAGGCTCGTCCTTGGCTGGCGGCTGCCAATCCCACACGGGCTTGCCTGCGTCACGCACCAGTTCGTGGATGGCATTGATGGCGATACGGCTTTGTTCGTGACCGAACACCACCGCGCCGAGCATGATTTCTTCAGACATTTGCAGCGCTTCGGATTCAACCATCAACACGGCGGCTTCTGTGCCTGCGACCACCAGTTCAAGCACGCTGTCTTTGCGCTGGGTTTGACCGGGGTTGAGCACGTATTCGCCGTTGATGTAACCGACGCGGGCCGCACCAATGGGGCCGTTGAACGGGATGCCGGAGATGCTGAGTGCGGCTGACACACCGATCATGGCGGCGATGTCTGCGTCCACTTCGGGGTTCAAAGAAATGGTGTGAATGACAACGTGAACATCGTTGTAAAAGCCTTCAGGGAACAGCGGGCGGATCGGGCGGTCGATCAAGCGGCTGGTCAGTGTTTCGTGTTCGCTGGGCTTGGCTTCACGTTTGAAAAAGCTACCGGGGATTTTGCCCGCAGCGTATGTTTTCTCGATGTAGTCCACGGTCAAAGGGAAAAAGTCTTGACCGGGTTTGGAGTTTTTCGAACCGACCACAGTGGCGAGCACCACGGTGTCGTCCATATTGACGATGACAGCGCCGCCAGCCTGGCGGGCGATTTCGCCGGTTTCCAGCGTGACCGTGTGCTGGCCCCACTGGAAGGTTTTAGTTACTTTGTTGAATAAAGACATGGTGAATTCCTGAACAGAATTAAAGAAGTGAAGGCCACTTCATGAAAGCCCAAAGTCTCTGTCAGAACACGATGCCATTCCAGAAAAATGCCACTGCTTTTTTTGGAATGACACAGCTTCGCTCCGATTCAGATGCTTTGCTTGTGCCTTGCTCCAAGACACAACGCCTGAGTGAATGAACAGTCTCAGGCGTTGGCTCAGGGGAAGGATTACTTGCGCAAACCCAGTTTGGCAATCAGCGCTGTGTAGCGCTCAGCGTCTTTGGATTTGAGGTAGTCGAGCAATTTGCGACGACGGCTGACCATGCGCAACAAACCACGGCGGCCATGGTGATCCTTGGCGTGTGTTTTGAAATGGGGGGTCAGTTCATTGATGCGTGCGGTCAGAATGGCGACCTGCACTTCGGGGCTGCCTGTATCGTTGGCAGAACGTGCGTTGGCCTTAACGACCTCAGCCTTGTTTAATGTTGTCATGGTGTTTTTCCAAAAAATTTGACATGCGCCAACAGCCGGAAATGCCAGATGGCGTGAACTTATGCCGACATGGCAAAGCCTTGAAATTATAGCTTGCCAAGCCAGCGTCTCAGACGCTCAGCACCCATTCCCAGCCGATCCAGGTCGCGCGAGGCAAAACACCAGCGCAGCCAGCCTTGCGCCTCGGGGGCAAATGCACTGCCCGGCGCCAGCCCCAAACCGGCCTCTGCCACCAGCCTTTTGGCGGTCTGCAGATCGTCGGCGTGACCAGGCAGGCAGAAAAAAGCATACATGCCGCCGTCTGGTACCGCCAATTCAAGCCCCGGAATGGTGCTCAATTCGGCAAACAAGCGGTCTCGGCAAGCAAGCATGTGCGTCACCACGCCGGGCACCACTTCCCCGGCGCGTTGCATGGCGACCACGCCTGCGCGTTGCACAAACACACTGGCGCAAGAGGTGTTGAATTCGATCAACTTGCCCATGTGTTCGGTCATGTGGGCAGGCATGACCAGCCAGCCCAGGCGCCAGCCGGTCATCAAAAAACTTTTGGAAAAACTGTGTGCGACCACCAGACGGTCTTCGGGTTGGGCGATGTCCAGAAAACTCGGGGCGCAACGGTTGATGGACGGCTGGTAGTACAGGTTTTCATACACCTCATCTGACAGTATCCAGGTGCCGGTGCGGCGGCAGTGGTTCAATAAAGTTTGCTGCTCGTCGCGGCTCAATGTCCAGCCGGTCGGATTATTCGGTGAATTCACCACCAGCAAACGCGTGGCCGGTGTTACCGCCGCCAGCAGTTTGTCCATGGGCAAGGTCCAGCGGCCGTGTTGCGGCTCCAGGCAAACGGTTTTGAGTTCTGCGCCCAGAATCACCGGTTGGGATGTGAGGTTGGGCCAGACTGGCGTGACCACCACCACCTGTTCACCGGGGTTGACGATGGCCTGCATCGCAAGCATCAGGGCATTCACGCCGCCCGAGGTGACCGCGATGCGATCCACCCCTATGGCCGGGCCATGGCGCTGCTGCATTTCAGTGGCTATCGCTTGACGCAGTTCCGGCAGGCCGAGGTTGTGGGCGTAAAAAGTTTCGCCTTGTTGCAGGGAATCGATGGCGGCCTGGCGGATGCATTCGGGGCTTACCTCATCGCTTTCGCCGAACCAGAACGCCAGCACATCGCTGCGGCCCAGTCCTGCGTTGGCCACATCTCGGATACGGGAGGCTTGCAAATCGATGATGGCTTGGCGCATGAGGTGTGACTTTCGGGTTGTTCAGGCGGGTGTTTGTGCCAGTGGCCAGCGCGGCAGAACGTCAAACGCGTAATCAGCTTGAGGCGTTTCTACACCGGCGCTCAGCCGCATAGCTGCTGCCATGGCGATCATGGCACCGTTATCGGTACACAACTCGGGTTCAGGGTAATGCACACGCGCACCCAGTTTGCGGCAATGAGCTTGCAACTGTTCCCGCAAGGCCCGGTTGGCACCTACGCCACCGGCGACCACTAGGGTTTTCAAACCGGTTTGCTTCAAGGCCTTGACCGATTTTTTCACCAGCACATCGACGATGGCCGCTTGCGTTGAGGCCGCGAGATCGGCTTTGCGTTGCTCGAGATCAGCGCCCAGTTTTAGCGTCTGGGTCAACACGGCTGTCTTCAAACCGGCAAACGAAAAATCCAGATTCGGTTGGTTCAATAAAGGTCTGGGCAGCGCAAACGCCAGCGGGTTGCCTTGGGCAGCAAGCGCTGAGAGCGCCGGGCCGCCGGGATAACCCAAGCCCATGAGCTTGGCGGATTTGTCAAACGCCTCGCCCGCAGCATCGTCTATGGTTTCGCCGAGCAACACATAACTGCCGACCGCATCCACTTGCATCAATTGCGTGTGCCCGCCTGACACCAGCAAAGCCACAAAGGGAAATGAAGGCGGATCGGCACTGAGAAAAGGTGACAGCAAATGCCCTTCCAAGTGGTGAATGCCTATCAGCGGCTTGCCCAGACTAGCGGCCAAGGCACATGCAGTGCCCGCACCGACCAGCAAAGCACCAGCCAAACCTGGGCCGCGTGTATACGCAATCACATCCAATTGCGAGAGCGACAAAGACGATTGCGCCATGACCTGCTGAATCAAGGGCAAGACGCGCCGAATATGGTCGCGGCTGGCAAGCTCGGGCACCACGCCACCATAGGCTTCGTGCATAGCGGCTTGTGTATGCAGGGCTTGCGCCACCAGCACCGGCAAGGCGCTGCCCCTGTCAGCACGCACCAAAGCCACGCCGGTTTCATCGCAAGAAGATTCAATGCCCAATATCCACATGGGGACGAGTTTAGCTTTGCGTGATTTGCCTCATTACTCAAAGTCATCAACTTTGTTTCACAATCCGGTCAATGGGCATCAGTCATTTCATCAAAGAGATAGGACGCGGCAAACAAGGCGCGCGGGACTTAACTCGCGAACAAGCCGCTGAATTGATGGGTCTGGTGTTGGACGGCGCGGTGCCGGACTTACAGCTCGGCGCGTTTTGCATTGCCATGCGGGTCAAGGGCGAAACCGCGCAAGAAATGGCCGGTTTTTTAGATGCCTTGAACAGCCGCTTGCATCGAATTCCAAATGAAACTGCTGCGCCTATGGTGGTGCTGCCCAGCTACAACGGCGCACGTCGCTTGCCACTGCTGACACCTTTGCTGGCAATTCTGCTGGCACAACAGGGATTGCGCGTCATCGTGCACGGCGGGAACACAGAAGACTCGCGTGTGTCTACAGCCGATGTGATGCAAGCACTGGGCTTGGCACGCCTCAGCTCATTGCGCGCTTTGACAGACCGGGAGGTGGTGTACGTTTCATCAGAACTGCTGTCCCCCGGCTTATGGCGTTTGCTGCAAGTGCGCCGATCACTTGGCTTGAGAAACTCTGGTCACAGCCTGGCCAAACTGATGAACCCGGTTGACGGCCATGCGTTGCTGGTGGCCAGTTACACACACCCAGAATACGAGACGTCGATGTGGCAAACCATGCAATTGATGCAGTCCAACGCCATGTTGCTGCGCGGCACCGAAGGCGAACCGGTGGCAGACCCCAGACGCCTGCGCAAATCTGTTTTGCTCAAAGCTGGTGCCTTGTTTGCAGAACATGACCCGCAAGACACGGCTTCGATTGACAACACCGCTTACCCCGTCGGACTCAACGCCACTCAAACCGCAGATTACATTCGCTCCCTGTTAGCCGAACCGGAACGCATTCCTGCCCCTATTCAAAACCAAGTCGCGCAATTGTGCGAACTGGCTCAACACATGACTGTTTCGCGATGAACCAGAAAACGCACACCCCCAAAGTCACCCTGGTCGGTGCCGGTCCGGGCGACCCCGAGCTGTTAACCCTCAAAGCCGTCAAAGCGATTCAACATGCCAGCGTCTTGCTGGTGGATGACCTGGTGCACCCCGAGGTGTTGCAACATGCCTCAGCCTCCGCACGCATCATTCACGTGGGCAAACGCGGTGGTTGCCGCTCCACACCGCAAGCCTTTATCGAAAAATTGATGGCGCAAGAAGCGCTGGCGGGTGAAAACGTGGTGCGTCTCAAAGGCGGCGACCCGCTGATCTTCGGACGTGCAGGCGAAGAGCAAACGCATTTGCAGGCTCAGGGCATTGACGTGGCAGTGATCAATGGCATCACCGCCGGACTGGCCGCTGCGCATGACTTGGGCATCGCCCTCACCCACCGCGCCCATGCGCATGGTGTGATCATGGTCACCGGCCATGCCTCGCCTGAGCGCTCGGCCACCGCATTGCCCGCCGTAGATTGGGCACAACTGGCCCACACCGCGCACACCTGCCGCCTGACGCTGGTGATTTACATGGGCGTTCAAACCGCCAGCCATTTGCAAGCCGGTTTGCTGCAAGGCCTGCCCGGCGACACACCGGTGGCCGTGGTGGAAAACGCCAGCCTGCCCACGCAGCGCCATGTCTGCACGCAGTTGAATGCACTCGACAAAGTGTTTGAACAAGAACAGCTTGGCAGCCCGGCCATCATTTTGGTGGGAGATGTGCTGCTCGGCCTGCAAAATCTGTCTGCCGACAACGCCCCGGCAAGCGCTTGGGGGCAGTAACTCGGGGCGACGGTAAGGGCTCAGGGGATAATCTGTGTTTTTGCAAGCTACTTAAGGCAAGACATGGACGCAGAACGTATCAATACCATTGGCAATTTACTGGTCGACTTGGGTGCCCGCACCCTCGACCTACGGGGGTATCTTTGACTACGATGCCAAAGCTGAACGACTGAGAACCGTCAATGCATCGCTGGAAGACCCGGCGGTGTGGAACGACCCGAAAAAAGCCCAGGAACTGGGCAAAGAGAAAAAATCTCTGGATGACATCGTGCTGGTGCTGTCACGCCTGAACCAAGAGATTGAAGACAACACCGAACTGTTTGAAATGAGCAAGGCCGACAACGACGACGCCGGTTTGCTGACGATTGAAGAAGACACGCAACGCATTGAAGCAGAAATCCAAAAATTGGAATTCCGCCGCATGTTCAACAACCCGGCCGATCCGCTGAATGCGTTTTTGGACATACAAGCCGGTGCCGGTGGCACAGAGGCCTGCGACTGGGCCAGCATGTTGTTGCGCCAATACCTGAAATACGCCGAACGCAAAGGCTTCAAAGCCACCTTGGAAGACGAGTCACCCGGCGACGTAGCCGGTATCAAAGGCGCGACATTGAAGATTGAAGGCGAATACGCTTTCGGTTTGTTGCGCACAGAGACCGGCGTGCACCGCCTGGTGCGCAAATCCCCCTTTGATTCAGCCGGTGGTCGCCACACCAGCTTCGCCAGCATTTTTGTTTACCCGGAAATCGATGATTCGATTGAAATCGACATCAACCCGGCTGATGTACGCACCGACACATTCCGCGCCAGTGGTGCTGGCGGTCAGCACATCAATAAAACCGATTCAGCGGTGCGCTTGACTCACATTCCCACCGGTATCGTGGTGCAATGCCAAGATGGTCGCAGCCAGCACAGCAACCGGGATGTGGCCTGGAAACGTTTGCGCTCTCGCTTGTACGATTTTGAAATGCGCAAACGCATGGAGGCGCAACAAAAACTGGAAGACACCAAGACCGACGTGGGCTGGGGCCACCAGATTCGCAGCTATGTGCTGGACCAAAGCCGCATCAAAGATTTGCGCACCAATGTCGAAATCAGCAACACCCAAAAAGTGTTGGACGGCGATCTGGACACTTTCATTGAAGCCTCGCTCAAACAAGGTGTTTGAATGCCCAGGCAACTGACAACGGAGAAATCATATGTTTCGTGAAGGCCAGGCCGTGATCACACGGCGCCAAGACTACCAGGCCCCCGGTTTTTGGATCGACACCGTCGACTTGGTGTTTGATCTGGATCCGGTCAAAACCCGCGTGCTCAACACCATGCACATCCGGCGCAACCCGGAGGTGGCAGCTCAGGCTTTGAAACTGGATGGCGAGGCATTGAACTTGTCGCGCGTGCTGGTCAACGGACAAGGCACCTCATTCAAGATGGACGGTGAACAACTGGTGCTGGAAAACCTGCCTGAGGGCAATGAAGTTTTTAAGTTGGAGATATTCACCACCTGCAACCCTTCGAAAAATACTGAGCTCTCCGGTTTGTATGTCAGCCAAGACTCGTTTTTCACCCAATGCGAAGCCCAAGGCTTCAGACGCATCAGCTATTTCCTAGACCGCCCGGATGTCATGTCCTTGTACTCCGTGACGCTGCGTGCCAGCAAAGCCGATTACCCGGTGCTGCTGTCCAACGGCAACTTAGTGGCGCAAGGCGATCTGGAAGACGGACGGCATTTCGCGACATGGGCAGACCCGCACCACAAACCCAGTTATTTGTTTGCGCTGGTCGCGGGCAAACTGGTGTGCCGCGAACAGCGCATCACCGCGCGCAACGGCAAAGAACATCTGCTGCAAATTTATGTGCGTTCGGGCGATCTGGACAAAACGGATCACGCCATGCAGTCGCTGATGGCAAGCATCGCCTGGGACGAAGCCCGCTTTGGTCTGAGTCTGGATCTGGAGCGCTTCATGGTGGTTGCCACCTCAGACTTCAACATGGGCGCGATGGAGAACAAAGGGCTGAATATTTTCAACACCAAATATGTGTTGGCCAGCCCGTCCACAGCGACAGACCAGGATTACGGCAATATCGAAAGCGTGGTCGGCCACGAGTATTTCCACAATTGGACCGGTAACCGCGTCACCTGTCGCGACTGGTTTCAGTTGTCGCTGAAAGAAGGTCTCACTGTCTTTCGCGATCAGGAGTTCAGCCAGGACTTGTCGGGCTCTGCGTCTGCACGCGCGGTCAAACGCATTGAAGATGTGCGCTTGCTGCGCACTGTGCAGTTCGCGGAAGATGCCGGTCCCATGGCGCACCCGGTGCGCCCCGACAGCTACATGGAAATCAACAACTTCTACACCGTCACCATTTACGAAAAAGGTGCGGAAGTTGTTCGCATGATGCAAACGCTGGTTGGGCGCGACGGTTTTGCCATGGGCATGAAGTTGTATTTCCAGCGCCACGACGGTCAGGCCGTGACCTGTGACGATTTTGTGCAAGCCATTGCAGATGCCAACCCCGCCACTGAACTCTACAAACAACTGGACGTGTTCAAACGATGGTATTCGCAGGCCGGTACACCGCGTGTGGATGTGCGGGTCGAGCATGATGCAGCCAATGCGCGATTGACCATGCATTTCAAACAGTCATGTCAGATGACACCCGGTCAAATTGTGAAACAACCGTTTTTGATCCCCGTGCAATTCGGTTTGCTAAACAGTGATGGTCAAAATGTGTTGGACGACCAACTGCTGGTGCTCAGTCTGGCTGAGCAAACGCTGGTGCTGGAAGGCATCACTGAACCTGTCATCCCGTCTCTGCTGCGTGGTTTCAGTGCGCCGGTGCAATTGAACTTTGGCTACAGCCAAGCGCAGTTGCTCACCCTGTTAGCGCATGACAGCGATCCTTTTAACAGCTGGGAATCGGCTCAGCGTTTGTACTTGTCAGCTGCATTGAACGCTTTGCAGCAAGAACAAGCCTCCGATCAACCGCTGTCATCTGAATTGGTTGAAGGTTTGCGCCATGTGTTGCGCCACCCGCAACTGGATGCCGCATTCAAAGAACTGGTGCTCACCCCACCGAGCGAAAACTACATCGCTGAACAAGCCACGGAAGTGGACCCGCAAAAAATTCACCGTGTGCGTGAAAGCATGCGCGAACAAATTGCGCTGGCTTTGTCAGAAGACTGGGCCTGGGCTTTTGCGCATTACCGCGTGCAAGGCCCGTATTCACCGGATGCCTTGTCCAGCGGCAAACGCGCCTTACGCGGGTTGGCATTGAATTACCTGTGTCTGGCAGATCACTCGCAGCACAAACACCATTGGGCGCAACAAGCGCTGGCTGAATTCAAACAAGCCCACAACATGACAGATCGTATGCACGCACTGCAAGCGCTGATCGCGGTGAACCATGACTTGGCCGAGCAGGCCTTGTCGCTGTTTTATCAACAGTTCAAAAATGAAGAACTGGTCTTGGACAAATGGTTTGCAACCCAGGCCTCGGCCTGCGACCGCAACGGCCATGTGCTTGCACGGGTTCGCCAGTTGATGCAGCATCCGGACTTTCAAATCCGCAACCCGAACCGGGCGCGCAGCCTGATTGCCAGCTATTGCAGCAACCCGGCGGCGTTTCACCGCAGCGATGCGGCAGGCTATGTGTTTTGGAGTGAACGGGTGCTGGAGCTTGACGGCTTCAACCCCCAGGTTGCTGCACGCTTAGCACGTGCGATGGACCGCTGGCGCAAACTGGTCGAGCCCTACCGCAGCGCAGCGCATGAAGCGATTCGCCGGGTTGCGGCAAAAGACGATTTGAGCGCCGATGTGCGCGAAGTGATTGACTCTGCTTTGGAGGACTGACGCATGGCAACCTCACTGTCTCGCTACCTGGTCGAGCAACAACGCGCCAAGCACCATATCCCGCCTGAATTGCGATTGTTATTGGAAGTGGTGGCGCGGGCTTGCAAAGGCATCAGCCATTCAGTCAACAAAGGTGCATTGGGCGGCGTGCTGGGCTCTGCACACAGTGAAAACGTTCAAGGTGAAGTGCAGAAAAAGCTGGACATCATCGCCAACGAGGTGCTGATTGAAGCCAATGAATGGGGCGGTCATCTGGCGGCCATGGCCTCAGAAGAAATGGACAGCATTTATGTGGTGCCGAATCGCTATCCCCAAGGCGAATACCTGTTGTTGTTCGATCCGCTAGATGGCTCGAGCAACATCGATGTGAATGTCAGCATTGGCACCATCTTCAGCGTCTTGAAAAAACCCGAAGCCTCGGACAAGGTGAGTGAAGCTGATTTTCTGCAACCCGGCCACGCGCAAGTGGCCGCAGGCTATTGCGTATACGGCCCGCAAACCACGCTGGTGCTGACGGTGGGCGATGGTGTGGTGATGTTCACGCTGGACCGCGAACAAGGCTCGTTTGTGCTGACGCAAGAAAACGTGCGCATTCCCGAAGATACCCGCGAATTCGCCATCAACATGAGCAATATGCGCCACTGGGACAAGCCGGTGGCCGATTACATCAACGAATGTCTGGCCGGCAAAGACGGCCCGCGCGGCAAAGACTTCAATATGCGCTGGGTGGCCAGCATGGTGGCCGATGTGCACCGCATACTGACACGCGGCGGCATCTTCATGTACCCCTGGGACAAACGCGAACCGGAAAAAGCAGGCAAGCTGCGTTTGATGTACGAAGCCAATCCCATGAGTTGGCTGATTGAACAAGCCGGTGGCATGGCCACCAATGGTCGCGAACGCATTCTGGACATACAACCCAGCCAATTGCACCAACGTGTCAGCGTGTGTCTGGGCTCAAAAAATGAAGTGGCCCGATTGAGCGCCATGCACAATACCTCCGCTTAAACACCCACAGAAAGCAGTTATGGCAACTCAACCCAGTGAACTCATACACGCCATGGTTTTGCGTGAAATGCAAGACGGTGTCATCAGAGACGGCTTATGGGCACAGGCGTTGATTGAAGCCAAATCGGACAAGGCCAAAGCCCAATCTATTTACATACGTCTTCGCGCTGAGGATATGCAGCAACACACCAAAATGCTGTTGGTACGTCAGATTCAGCAGGCCATGAAGACCGATGAAGTCAAGCGCAAGGACTTCATGTCTGCGACTGACATGAAAAAACCCCGCTGATCACATCCCCAGGTTTTTCAGTCTGCCCGGCTCGACAATTTCAATCCAGTAGCCATCCGGGTCTTTGATGAAAGCCACATCTTTCATCTTGCCTTGGTCCGGTCGCTTTACATAAACCACCTGGTTGTCGTCAAACCATTTCACAGCAGCGTCCAAGTCCGGCACAGAAAAACAAATGTGCCCAAAGCCTTGCGGCTGCGCATTACCTTCGTGGTATTTGAATTCGGCTTGATTTTCGGTGCCCCAGTTATGGGTCAACTCCAACACACCGGCTTGAGAAAAAGTCCAAGCGGTGCGCTCACCGGTGGATTCTGGTGCGTGTTGGGCAGCCTCAGCCACGGCCAAAAAATACAGACTGAAAGACATCTCGGGAAAGTCCAGCTTTCTCAACAAACGCATACCCATGATGCGCGAGTAAAAGTCCAGAGAAACAGCCGGGTCTTTGACCCTGAGCATAGAGTGGTTCAGCACAAAGCCGCGTGAGGCGTTCGAGGGCTGTTCGCAGACACCTGTCTGCAATTCGGTATTGAAACTCATAGGGAAATAATCAGGTTTTGACAGCAGCCAGCGCTTTAGGGTTGCCTCGGCTTGCGGGTGTGTCGTGTGTTCCGTTCAAAGCCATGGGGACAACTTCAGGCATGAAGTCTGTCTCAAACACAGGTTGGTATTTTTTTTCCATGGTGATCAAACAGCGGCGCAGGTAGCGCAAACTGGTGATACGTAAAAACGAGGCGAAGTTGGGAACTTCGCCCCGGTGTTGCAAGATTTCATCGTGAAGCTGGCAAATGAGGGCATTGGTGGTGCAGCCCTCGTCTTCTGCCATTTCAGCCAAAACATCCCACACCATGTTTTCCAGCCGGATGCTGGTGAGCATGCCGCGAATGCGAACCGAGCGTGTACGCTGTTCGTACTGAATCGGGTCAGCTTTCACGAAATACTCACACATATATGGGCTCCTGAGCTGGAAAATTCAGTGTATCAAATGGCCCGTTCGGTCATTTGTTTGGCGATGTAATCGGCCTGACGAATCGCCAAAGACACGATGGTCAATGTCGGGTTTTCAGCACCGCCGGTGGTGAACTGGCTGCCGTCACTGATGAACAGGTTGGCAATGTCGTGGGTTTGGCCCCATTTGTTGGCCACGCCATCACGCGCGTTGGCACTCAAACGGCAGCTGCCCAGATTGTGTGTGGACGGGTAAGGCGGTGTGCGGTAGGTTTTGATGGCACCGGCCGCTTGGTAAATGCGCTCGCCTTGGGTGAACGCATGGTTACGCATGACGATGTCGTTTTCGTGGTCATCGAAATGCACGTTAGCCACCGGGCTGCCCCATTTGTCTTTGACATTCTGGTTCAGCGTGATGCGGTTGGTTTCGCGCGGCATGTCTTCACCGACCAGCCACATGCCTGCCAAGTTGGTGTAGTTGTCCATCCACCAGGCGTAGTCAGCGCCCCAGGCACCCGGATCCAAGAACGCGGGCATGAAGGCCAAACCCAGTGACAAGGTTTCCATTTCATAGCCGCCCACAAAACCACGGCGCGGGTTGAATGCAGATTCATCACGAATGATGCCGGCCATGGTGGTGCCACGGTACATATGCACCGGGTCTTTGAAAGCGGCGTAAATGGAACCGGTCATGTGACGCATGTAG
This sequence comes from Comamonadaceae bacterium, assembly GCA_947508145.1. GTDB lineage: Bacteria > Pseudomonadota > Gammaproteobacteria > Burkholderiales > Burkholderiaceae_C > Limnohabitans. The sequence goes on along the minus strand of CANNRV010000001.1, from coordinate 6,292 downwards.
TTGCGACCGACTTGACCAGATGAGTTGGCCAAGCCGTCTTTGAACATATTCGATGCAGACAACAGCAGCAAACGGGGTGTTTCAATCGAGTTACCGGCGACACACACCACGCGGGCTTTTTGGCGTTGCTCTTTACCGTCTTTGTCGAAGTAAACAACGCCGGAGACCAAGCCCTTTTCGTTGTGCGCGATGCGCACCACGTGGGACTCGGGGCGAAGATCGAGGTTGCCGGTGGCTTCAGCTTTGGGAATTTCAGTGTAGAGGGTTGACCATTTCGCACCGCTTTTGCAACCTTGGAAGCAAAAACCCAATTGCATGCAACGTCCGCGGCCATCGCGCGGCTGGCTGTTGATCGCCATATTGCCAGTGTGCACTTCTTTGTAGCCCATTTTCTTGGCACCTGAGTAAAGCACCTTGAAGTTGTTGTTGCCGGGCAAACCAGGGATGCCGTTGGTGCGTGTCACGCCCATTTTGTTTTCGGCTTTGGCGTAATAGGGCTCAAGCTCGGACAAAGTGATGGGCCAGTCCAGCAGATTGGCACCTTTGACGTCGCCATACACCGTTTTGGCACGGAACTCATGTTCTTGTAAACGCAGGGAAGCGCCAGCCCAGTGCGTGGTGGTTCCGCCAACGGTTTTGCAAATCCAAGCTGGCAGACCAGAGAAGTCTTTAGCGACCCGCCATGTGCCGGATGTGGTGCGTGGATCAAGCCATGCCAACTGACCGAAAGATTTCCATTCGTCGTTCACAAAGGACTGCGGGGACTGGCGAGCGCCCGCCTCCAGAACCACCACTTTGATGCCCTTTTGGCAAAGCTCGTTGGCCAATGTGCCACCGCCTGCACCGGAACCGATGATGACAACCACTGAGTCGTCGTTAAATGCAATAGAAGCCATGATGTGTATCTCCTGAAAATGTTTTGCTAAACGGAATCAACCCAGGTAGGGGGCGGGACTGGCTTCTTTGGAAGGGGCTGGTAACCACTTAAGGTCTTGGAAACCGCGTGTGATGTATCCGCCTTTTTCCCACGCAGAACCGGGGTAGCCGAATGCGGCAAACGCCATGTCGTTGTTGTAGAGAGAGGTGACGCATTGGCCGCGAACAGTGCCAAAGAATGTCGAGCCTTCCAAGCCTTTGACGATGGCGAGTTTTTTGTCTGCTTTGGCCTTGGCGAAATTGCCGCCTGCCAGGCTATTGAGATTGGCCACGCCTTCTTTCAGCAACTTGGCGCTGTCGGCGCTGCCTGAAGCTGTACCGTCCAGGTCTTTGGCCAAAATGGCATAAACGGCATCGGGTAATTTTTTATGGGGGTACAGAACACGACCCATAGCCATCAAGGTTTCACCTTCGGCCTGTGTGAGGGTTTTTAATTCAACGGCCCAAACGGTGGAAGGCGCCAAACCCGCCAGCACAGAACCTGCTGCCAAGGTGCCCATTAATATCCCGGAACCTTTCAAGAATTCCCGGCGGGCCAAGGGCAGGTGTTGTTTGGGCACAATGCCACTTTCCTCGCAATCGCTGAACTCTGAAGCAATATTCGCTATGGGAATGGTTCGCATGTTTTTGTCTCCTGTTGAAGAATGAATATCCATATTCAGTATTTCATTAAGGTTTCAAATTCGGGTGGTATCACGCTAAACACAAGGAAAACCCTGAGGATCTAAACAGTTAACGGAGTATTTGCTGGGGACTTACCCTTGAGCGACTAGCGATACCCCATGATTGTTGACACAATGATGGCAAGTCGATTTATCAGCATTTTTGCTTTGAAGTACATCTCCGCAGGAGGGGATCACCATGGATAAAACCTTACAGGGTTTGCTTGCTGAAGGACCCCGCATCAATCTAAAAGGTTTTTCAAACCTGGTGTTGTCCGCATTCGAATCTGGCGGCAATCGCAAAAAAAGCGTTCAAGTCACCGATGGCTTGGATACATCGTCGCAAGAGAACTGCCATAAATCATTGCTGTCGGTCATCGAGTCGCAAATCATTCCCCGGCTCATGGATGCCCATCCCGGCAACTTGTCGGCATTGAAAGAAGGCAGCTCAGGCCCTAGACAATTCAGCGACGAAGAGCTTGAAAAATTTTCTTTGATCTGCGTGAGCAATGACCCCGAAGAGTCGTTGAACTACGTCAGAGACATCATTGCCCAAGGCGTGTCGCTGGAGTCCATCTTTTTAGACCTCATCACGCCCGCCGCGCGCTGGTTGGGTAGCCAATGGGAAGAAGACAAAATCGACTTCACGGTGGTCACCCACGGCATGATGCGCATGCACCAAATCACCCGCAGCCTAGGCTATGTGAACACGCAAACGCCGCAATCGGTAGGCGAAATCAAACGTATTTTTCTGGCGTGCGCGCCTGGCTCCATGCACATACTTGGTCTCACCATCGTGGCGGAGTTCTTTCGCGCCAATGGCTGGCAAGTGGTCATCGATATTTCACCCACCGAGCAGAGTTTGGCCCAGGTGCTGAAACGGGAATGGTTTGACATGATCGGCTTGTCAGTGGGACTGGTTGAACAGTTGGCCGAGCTTCCCCAACTGATTGCCCGACTCAAAGAGCAGGCACTGAACCCGGCCACATTGGTAATTTTGGGTGGCCCCGCCACCATTTTGTCAAACAATACGGCTCACAATTACGGTGCCGATGGCAAAGCCTCACAAGCGGACCAAGCGGTAGAACTGGCCAACCGGTTAATACAAACTTCATAAAGTTAAACCTTTGCTAAGAATGCAATTCAATTGTGCAAAAGTCGAGATAATCGACTGCAATGGCTTCCAAACCCCCACCCATCATTCGAAGCACCAAAGCGTTTTCAGTTGAAATTCCTGAAGGCTCCAAAAGTGCTAAATCCAGACGCAGCGATGTCGTGCCCGGCGAGGAAGTGGAAATACACCGCAAAAGCTCCAACTTTCACGAATTAGAAATTGACTCACCCTCCCAGTTAGCGTTTGCCCCCACAGATATACCCGATCGTCTCGCTTCAATGCACGAAGCAGATGCGACGGGCAATCAGACGCACCAGGAATCGAATTCGCAGTCAGAAAATATCCAAGCGATTGACGATGGCAAACAGAAAGACAGGTTTACGCAATTAGAAAATAGCGGCGGTATCAAAGACAGACTGGCGCAAATTAAGCAAGACGCTCTGAATGACAACCTGCAATCTGTCGACAGTGGCGGGCAGATCAAAGACAGATTGGCGCAAGAGAAACAAGACGCGCTCAAAGACAATTTACAGCCTATCCAACAGGACGCGCTTTCAAATAACAACACGGGCGTACCAGCATCCGGTAGTCTGCAAAACAAAGACGCTGGAATGGCCAAAGAAGCCATCAAAGACCGCCTCGTCGGTATCCCCGAAACCGCACAAGACAAACAGCAAGGCCCGGTGCTTACAAGCACGTCACAAGCGACACAAAACGCGGGTGTCCCAACCGAAGGCTTGGACACCAACTTGCAAGCCATTCCAGATGAATCTGGCTCTGACAATTTACAAACCTTGCCCGATACCGGCTTGACCGACAACACACAGGCATTGGAAGACGACAAGCTGGCAGACAACTTGCAGCCCATCCATGTTGAGGCAAGGCAAGACAAGCCGCAAAACGTCGCCAACAATGGCTTGAAAGACAACACGCAAGCGCTGGACAAGGAAGCGGTCAAAGACCGCACCGTGCCAGTGAACGCAGAGGCATTGGAAGACAACACCCAAGCTTTGCCAGATCAAGCTCTGGATGACAACACCCAAGCACTGCAAGATGAAGCTTTGAATAACAACCAACAAGGCTTGCCTGACGACGAACTGGATGACAACCGGCAAGCGTTGAACGAAGAGGCATTGAAAGACAAGGCTGCTGAACTGGCTGTTGCACCTTATCAAGCGGATGCTGATGCGGGCATAGCCAAAGAGGCTTTGTCAAACGAAGAAGCGTCTATTCCTGTGGAGGGTGTCAACACCCGCAGTGACTCTGCCGAAAAATCCCATGTGCAAGACCATGTGGTGGCGCTGCCTGAATCGCAGCAACCGCTCAGGCCCGGTCCCTCGCCTGTTCTTGGCGGCAGCTATGGTTCTGCGCAACAGGCAGCTGCTTCCAAAGCCGGACACACAAGCCCTGGCCATGCAGTTACAACTGCGCATTCAGCGCCAGCTGCACAAGCCAATACCAGCAAAGCCGAGCAAGCCAAACGCGCTGAAGCATTTCACAGCCGGGTTCAAGCTATACGCCAATCTGTCAGCGGCATCAACCACTTGCTGGATGATTTACAGGACAAGCCCTGACACCAGGCTAATGTGTCTGCTGCGTTGAGTCGATAGGCGTGCGTGTGGCCAATACCTTGTCAATGCGCCTGCCGTCCATGTCCACCACCTCAAACTGCCAGCCAAGCGCTTTGACGATTTCACCCTCTTTCGGCAATTCACCGGTCAACACCATGATCAAACCTGCCAGCGTGTTGTAGAGGCCTTTGTCTTCTTGCGGCAAATCACTGACTTCAAGACGGGACTTCAGTTCTTGAACAGGCATCATGCCGTCTAGCAACCAACTTCCGTCTTCACGCTGAACCGCCCAGGCTTCCTGCGGCGAAGTGGTTTGCACCAATTCACCCGTGATGGCTTCTAACAAATCACGCGGTGTCATCAAGCCTTGCACTACGCCGTACTCATCCACCACCAACACCATCCGTCCGTTGGCGCTGGCTTGTTCAGCGACAACCTGGTCATGCGGGCGGCGGAATTGCTCCAGTAAATCCAAGCCAGACAGCGTTTCAGGGACGAATGCTGCAGGCTGTACCCAGGTCTCCAAGGGGTGCGGGGCCGAAAAATGCGTCAGCAGATCCGCCATGCTGACCACACCCATCACTTCGTCCAGTCCGCTTCTGCATAACGGGTACCAGGAATGTGCGCTTTGGGTTTTGATGTGTGCAATCGCTTGCTCAATCGTCCAATTGCTGTCCAACCACACAATGTCCGTGCGAGGCACCATCAATGAAGCGAGGTTGCGCTCATCCAGATGAAACACATTCTTCACCATTTGGTGCTCGTGCAGTTCAATCAAACCCGCATCCACTCCTTCCACCAGACTGGCTGTGATTTCCTCTTCGGTAACCAGACGCACTTTGTCCAAATCAATACCAATCATTCGCAACACCGCTGCCGTGCTGGCTGACAAAGCATGCACCAATGGTCTGGCCAACTTTGACAACAACAACATCACAGGAGCGGTTAAACGCGCAGTGGTCTCGGGGTAAATCTGGCCGATACGCTTGGGTACCAACTCACCAAACAAAATGGTGTTGAGCGTGATCAAGGTCACCACCAAAGTGGTGGCCAGCACAGAGGCCAATACCCCGGTCATACCGATACCAACAAACCAATGCGCCACCCCCTGGCTAAAAGCGGCTTCGCCAATGATGCCGTTCAACACCCCCAGCGTGGTGATGCCGATTTGGATGGTGGACAAAAACTCGGTGGGCCTGAGTTGCAAATCCAGCGCCGCCTGTGCACCAGGTACGCCCTCTTGCGCTTGCGCAGTGAGCAAGGCCTTGCGACTGGAGGCTTGAGCCATTTCTGACATGGCGAACATGCCGTTCAACAGCGTCAGAAAAACAATTAAAACAATATCCATGAATCAGCCGCAGGCCTAGTTAAAAGAGGTAAAGGTATAAGACAATCATGCCATGGCAATGTACCTGATCGGCGATGTGCAAGGTTGCGACCAAGCCTTGCAAAACTTACTCGACAAGATTCAATTTTCACCCGGCAAAGATACCTTGTACTTACTTGGCGACTTGGTAAACCGGGGCCCGGACAATGTCGCCGTGCTACGCAGGTTGCAACAACTGGGCGACAGCGCCCGTTGTCTGCTGGGCAACCATGATTTGCACCTGCTGGCCATGCACCTGGGACTGTCCAAGCCCAAGCCCGGCGACACCGTGGGCGATGTGCTGCAAGCACCTGATCGCCAGCAATTGATTGACTGGTTACGCCACCAGTCGCTGGCCATGTTTGAAGCAGGCATATTGATGGTGCATGCCGGGGTGCTACCGCAATGGAGCGTTGATCAAACCATGGCGCTGGCCGCTGAAGTGGAAACCGCATTGCAAAGCCCTGCTTGGCCTGAGTTCATGCAACATATGTATGGCAACCAACCCACTCGCTGGCACGACAGTCTGAGCGGTTACGACCGCTTACGCGTGATCGTTAACGGTTTAACCCGCATCCGTTTTTGCAGCGCTGAAGGTGAGATGGAGTTTGCTCACCACGGCGACGTGCCAGATGCGCCGCCT